>DAOWFD010000411.1 GCA_030638185.1 Candidatus Aegiribacteria sp. | reverse complement strand
CTGTAGTCAAGTGTATCACTAGTCCACATTGCAGGTCCCGCAGCGACTCCGAATGTCTGTGGGTAGTAGTACACGGGAACAGTGTCCTCCAGAGCGGGAATCACGGTTGAATCTATCCCTTCCTCGAAATGCTCAATCAGGAACAGCCAGTCATGATCGCACATTTTTGCTGGAATTGAATCGGCAAGAGCCGAATCTGGATGAACGTAGCGGAAGGGATAGTAATCGAAACTGATGAACACAGGAAAATTGTCAACGGGCAGAGGATGTTATGACCGTCGGGTGGTCCCTGGTATTCCGCTTCCATCATAGCCCTTACTGAAGTGGCCTGGTCAGCCATGGTTCCATAAACAATGTCACCTTCCAGACCTGTGTATTCATCCTGCTCTATTGTATGCAGAAGACCGTAGTTGAGGGTGAAGGGTACTTCATTCGTCTCGTTGTTCTCCGCAAGGTATTTCTGCCAGGAAAAGATTCCGCTGGTTTCAACTTCTTCAAGTGACAGCGTATCACCACTTAGGGTATCCTGCGTGTAAACATTGGGAATGTAATCATCCCAGGGATAGTCATTCCTCACCGCATGCAGCCACTGCTTGGAAGGAGCTTCGTCGTATACCTCGTAGTACCAGAGGAAATCGTGACCGAATGTGGTGTAAGCCAGCTCATTAACCACTGTTGTCTTTATTGAAAACGCAGTATCAGCATGATGCATTATTACCGCTGAAGTGTACTGCACTATTGAATTAAATTCAGCATTACACCTGGCAAAGCAGGAATCCGAGGTTATAAGGAAATCGCTGTTCCGAAACCAGTACCTGTACTCCGGGTCTGCCCATGCCTTGAAATACTGCATTATCGCTTCGGGGCAGATTGAGTAGTAAACCCCTAAGCTGTCGCAGAGGGACATTAGAATGATAAAATTATCGTTTGAAGCTATACCTGCGAAGTTCACTGCATCGAAATTAAGCCATGAAAGTTCGCAGAGGAGTTCAAGTGTGATGTTTCTTAAAGATAGATCCAGACCCCTTATCCTCATGGCAAGGGTGGGTATGGTGTTATCGGGGAAGCTGCTGTAGGCGGCTTCCGCTGAGATGAAGAGTAATGACAGGATTATGAAGGCAATTATAAAGCGGTTCATTCTGATTCCTTTCCACTTAAATGAGTGGTAACGAAGGATCTATCTTAACTCGATTTTACCCGCTTATTTTTCTGATGTAGTTTTATTCATGCCTGTAAATTCAGTTTATCACTTAACTTCAGTAATGTCAAGGACCTGTACTTATCATCAATAATAGAAAAGGAAAGTGATAGTGAGGACTTGGGGCTTGGTTTCAGTCTCTTATGCTTACAGAGCCCCTCATGTGTTCAGCCAGTACCCTTATCATCGCCTCATGATCCGATTTTCCAGCTGTTTCCCGCACCGAGTGCATGGAGAGCATCGGATTCCCCACATCAACGCTTCTGATGCCCAACCTGCTGGATGTTACAGGTCCTATAGTGATTCCACAGGGCATATCGTTCCTGTTTACGAAATACTGGATATCAACGCCTGATTTTTCAGCGCATGTTCTGAAGTAGGCGGATGTTACATCGCTGGAGGTGTATTTCTCCATGGCGTTCACCTTTATTACAGGGCCTCCGTTAAGAACCGGGTGGCATCCGGGATCATGCTTTTCGGAGTAGTTCGGATGGAGAGCATGTGCTCCATCGGCAGAGACCTGAATACTTCTTGAGAGACATCTGAAGTACTCGTCCCTTCCCCCTGCAAGCCTCTCAATGACCGTATCAAGGAATGTTGACCCGGCTCCATTAAGAGTTGTCGAACCCACTTCTTCGCTGTTGAAAAGGCTTACCAGCCTGGTCTCAGGGCACTCTTCCGAAGCCAGAAGAGCCTCAATCGCAGTATGGCACATCGCGAGGTTATCAAGTCTTCCTGAGAATATGAAATCATCCTCAATACCGCCAAGGGTCGCAGGTTGAGGGTCCCATATTTCCATGGACCATCCTGAAACGGAATCCCTCTTCACATCTGCTGACTCGCACGCAAGTGATAGTACATCATCGAATACAGCACCTGAAGAGGAGAAAAGCAGAGGCGTGTTCATCTCGGAATTCACCTTGAAACCGTTCTTGTTGACTTCTCTATTGATATGCTTTGCCGGGGATGCCATGCGGAAGATAGGTTTTCTGATCATGAATGATCTTCTGAAAACAGTGTCATCTTCGCGAACGGCGAGCGTTCCGGCAAGGGAAAGGTCACGGTCGAACCAGGTCGCAAGTATGGGGCTGCCGTACAATTCAACACCAAGAACGTTGATATTCTCTTTATTTCTATCAGGTTCCGGCTTTATCCTGAAACCGGGAGAATCAGTGTGAGCTCCGATTATCCTGCATCCTGCAGTATCACATGCCTCCGTACCTGTTATCCCCGCGATAATCGATGACGCTGAACGAACGGTGTAGAACCCTACATTTGCACCTATGTTCCAGGAATTACCCTCTTCCAGCCTTGTGAAGCCGTTCTCATCGAGTTTCGATGCCAGGTACGAAACAGCCCATGATGCTGTTGGTGAACTATCAAGGAAGGAAAGAAGATCCGGTATATAACTATCGGTTTTCATTATTCCTGCGCTTTCAGTGTTTATTGCTCTATTTCAATGGCTGCAGCGGGGTTATCCGACATTTTCGCCGACCTGACCCTGAAATTCTGCCTGACCTGGTACATAAATGCTTGAAGCCTTGCTTCGTTATCTGTATCCTCCTGACCGTCGAATGCCAGGTTCAGCCATGGAAGGTTCCTGTGTTCCTTTCTTATCTTCTTGCTTATAGCAGTTACGACGGTTCCAGGAAGACACGTGAAGGGAAAGATATTGATGGCGCCGTCTATCGCAGCTTTTTCATTAAAGGCAAGCGGAGCGCCAACACAGAGAATTGCTTCCCCTCCGATGTTTTCCTTCATGTAAGGCTGTGCTGCCTTCATGATCTCTTCAGGTTCTAGACCGGGACGGTCCGCCAGGATGTCGGCGAACGGGACTTCCAGCTTCCTTCGAAGCCTTTTCATGATTTTCGTCCTTGAATATCCTTTGATAAGATCAAGCAGCTTTCTCCTGCTTTTCGATCTGCTTATGAAAGAATAATTAACGTATTCGAACCACTCCATTAGAGGAGTATAAAGGACTTCCCCTCCCAGGGCTTCAATACGCAGGTCCGTATAAGAGTGTGCGAAGGAATCGTTCCTTACGTAAATCTCTCCGAACATCAATACCAGAGGTTTCGGAACATCCATTCTTGGGATGCTCATAAAATCGGATGCCGCTTCTTCAAGTACCGGAATAAGAGAATTTCCGCTGCTCATGACTTCGGCAGTTGCAGCAAGATACTTTTCCATCATTCTATCAGTAGATCCGTTTTCAAGCTCGTAAGGGCGGATTCTGTATAGAACGCTTTTCAGAACATCACCGGCTATGGCAGCCCTCAGCATATCCATCTGGAATCCCACGGTAGAGAGTTCCTTAACGCTGGTATAAGAATCGCTTGAAGTTGCAGTAATTATGGGAACATCCTCGTAACCCAGCCT
>DAOWFD010000263.1 GCA_030638185.1 Candidatus Aegiribacteria sp. | reverse complement strand
GGATCAATATTGGTTTGTCCGGCGGACTTAGGTTCGGAGAAGTCAGTTACGATTCCACATATGAGGACAGGGTGAATCCTGAGAACGACACAACGGTTTCGACCGGATGGAATGAGAGTGAATTCTGCTGGCACGCAGGAATCATGATCCCCCTCAGCATGAGCAGTATAGGTATTTCATGGGCATCCGCCACCGATCACTACGATTCGCGAATTGCCGCCGGCGTCGTACTCTTTGCTGGAGAGTTAAAGCAGGATGCCTTTGGAATAGAAGCTGAAATCGTTGATCCGGGTGATGCCAATAATCTGGAAGGCAGGCTTATAGGACAGTTATCCCCGTCCAACTCCCTTATTTTCAGAGGTGCGTTATCCATAATCGACAGGAACGAGGAAATAGAAAGCCAGGGAATTGGCCTGTCTTTCGGAACGGGAATAGCCCTTGGAAAAATAACTCTGAACGGAGCATTTGCATGGTCTTCCATAACCAGAGAATCGTACGCTTTCTCGGCCTGGGACCCGTTCGATATCAAACTGTCGCAATCGCTTCTTTCCTTCGGGCTTAACTGGAATCTGTAAGAAACAGCAGACCGATTAGAGCCAGGGCCTTACTGCAAGCCGGTATTCCTGTAGCTCTTCTGGTTTGAAAAAGAGTTCTATCTCTCTCTTTGCTGATTCAACAGAGTCGGAAGCATGGATCATATTATGACCGGGGCTGGTTGCGTAATCACCCCTTATTGAACCCGGTACAGCTTCCGCGGGATTGGTTGCGCCAACCATGGACCTGACGATGTCAACAGCATACAATGATTCAAGAATCATAATAACCGACGGTCCGCTTCTAATAAAGGAGATCAGATCCTCATAGAATTGTTTCCCCCTGTGTTCTCTGTAATGCTGTTCTGCAGTTTCGAGAGAGATCCTGCTCAGCTTCATAGCAGTTATCTTCATTCCCCTTCGTTCGAATTTAGATATCAGCTCACCGATCAGTTCTCTCTGTACCGCATTCGGCTTAAGAATAACAAGTGTCTGCTCCATGCAAGCCCCTTTCATCTGTTCCAATAATATGCTTATCATACATCTGAACGCAATATTGATTTTACATACCTCTGATTGTATCATTGCAGGAACAATCACAGCATACGCGAAAGGAATTGATCATGTCCAATTTCTCAGTTACCACGTTTTTCCCGAGACGCAACTCAGGAGTAATACCGTCACTTTTTACGATTGTTCTGATCCTTTTTATTATTCCTGCGGTAATCTATGGGTACGGGTTTCATGATGCGCTGACCTACGGAAATAGTATTAATGTCATAAGCATCAGGTCAGCAGCCCTGGTCGGCATCAGAGTATTCGGGTCCGAGGGAGCCTCTGCTGTATTTCTTAATCCCGCTTCTCTTTCCAATGTGAACAACTTCAATATTACAGCCTCCACTTCGTCGATTGCGTGGAGTGAGGTGGTTCATGACAGCACAAGCGTCATACAGCGGTCAGGCAGCGGTTTTGGTTCATTTACTGGTGCGGTAGCTTACCGGGCAGGAGTGGATCTGGTTATTGGAGCTGGCGTCACAAAGGTATCGGATCACCAGTATGACGGAACGCACTATCTTCCTGATGATCCCTCCCATCCAGGTATAGATGTTGTTGAAATGCTTAAGGCCAAAGGCGGATTGTGGGAAGCCCTGGCCGGAGCTTCATGGAGCTTAAGTGACAATTTCACGGCAGGGGTATCCGCCGGATTGAGGTTCGGTGGAGTCAGTTATGATTACATTTATGATGAGAAGTACACGTCCCAAATCGATTCAACGGCTTCATGGAGCTGGGATCTTTCAGAGGCATGCTATCACGCTGGATTCCTTCTGGCGGATGATGAACTTGGCGCCGGTATGTGCTACACTTCAGGATCCTCCGATCACTACTATTCAAGAATCTCCATTGCCGGCAGAGCCAGAGCCGAGCATATAGGTAATTCTACGATGGGTTTTGAGGGTGAAATAGTTGATCCTTTCAACAATAATTTCTTTAACGGAAAACTCTCCATTGAAACCCCCATAAGGCGCAACATGAACATTTCGGCAGGTGTTGGATTCAATGAGGGGGAGAATATGAACCGCGTGGGTCTTGCTTTCTCCATAGGAGGAAACTACAGTATAGGCCGAATGAGAGTAGACTGTGCTCTGGCACACAGTGGAAGATCCAGGAAAAGCACATCTTTTCCCGATGAATACTCGGATTATGTTGATGATTCCTCGACTCACATCTGTATTGGTCTACAATATATAATCTAACTATAGTGGTTTCATCGTTGCATGATGAGAGCGAATCGGATGAATAATGGTACGGTAGGCTCTTTACATTCACGTGGATGGGTAAGAATCAACTGGACTCCGGATTCAGGTGTATCACTGGTTTCAGGTGACAGTGAAGGACTCCTGGGAGTAAGCGCTCGAAGACTTATAAATTCAACTGAACCTCTTAGTCTTCTTCCTACTGAGCTGGCAACCATTCTGGCCAGCGGACTGCCGGATATTCCGGTACATCTTTCGACATCTTCCCTTACCGGGTCAGTCAGCACCGCTTCAAATCAGGCTGAGATAATCCTTTTCGGTATTCCTGGATTCCAGGGCCGGAGCAATATCATGCTTGATGAACTCAGCGTGGGTATTGTGGGAACTGACAGGACAGGCAGCATCACACTATGGAACAAAGCCATGTCCAGTATATTCAGGATTCCCCAGAAGCATGTAATAGGCAAGAACGTACAGGATATTCTTGTATCTCCAGTTCTGTATTCATGGGAAAATGTCATAAAGATGGTTCTGGACGGCAAACAGATAAAGGTGGTCTGCCGCCCCGATGCCCAGCGTCGAATTGAGTGTACATTTTCTCCGGGCAGCAGCGGCATGGTAGGGACCTGTTTTGATACGACCGAGAGTTTTCAGGCTGAAAACCGACTCAGAACGAGCAGAAAGATGAATCAGGCCTACTTTCATTCAGTGAGCACAGGTCTGGTTCTATTCGATAAGGATTACAGGATTCTGGTAGCTAACAGAGCTTTTGGTCGTATGTTCGGGCTGGTGGAAAACCTTCTTGGTATCCACCTGCATGAGATCCTGCCCAGCGAAAGTTATGAGATCATCGAAGACCAGACCAGACCATTCTTTTCAAGCCAATCGCAGGAGAAAGAGGATGCCAGAACTGCCCGGTTTGCCCTTTCCGATAAAACAAGAAGGATAATTCTTCAGGATGTTCATCCCATTCTGGAGGATTCCGGGGAGGTATTCTATTCGGTTGGGATAT
>DAOWFD010000224.1 GCA_030638185.1 Candidatus Aegiribacteria sp. | reverse complement strand
CTCCGCCAGGGCGGTCAGGCCTTCCGGCGATTCTTCATCCTTCACAGGGCCGCATCCCATGATCGATGCAACAAGAAAAACCAGTACCGTAACCAGCGAAAGATAAATGTAGTTCTTCAATGAATACCTCCCGGACGCAGTAAATGTATAGAGCGAATATGAGTCACGAAGCTAATCCGGAAAAGGGTAAAAAAAGAACCCGGAGAAAAACCCCGGGTTCTTCGATCAACGGGGAAGCGCTTATTCTCCTGAAGATCCCGTGATATCCTCATTGATCTCTGGAATGGTTTCGATGAAGAGGCTTTCCGGAGGAGTACCCATATTCTCGATCATCCATTCTGCGTCGTCAACGAAATCCGACTCGGGATAATTATCTATCAGCTCCTGGAAAGCACCCGCAGCTCTTTCATAATTCTCCATATACTCCGAAAGAGTGAAGCCCATGAGGAATTGTGCCTGGTGAGCATTCTCATGATCTGGGAAACGCTGGATAAACAACTTGTAGTATTCCACTGCTGCTTCCGGGTTAGATTCCATCAGGTTCTGGGCTGATTGGAAGAGTGAATCGGGCTCAACGCTTTCATCGGGCAGGAAAGCGTCTTCATTGATGGTAACACCGTAGCTATCTGTGAGCCTCGGAATAACGGTATCCTGAAAATACGAATTGACCATTGTGGGCTTGAGGGTATTTTCAATGGATTCCCTTACCTCTTCGAATGGGCGTGCGCCTTCATCCCTCTTATCCGTAATCGTGAAATAGTGATAGCCCATGGCCGTTTCGAAGGGTCCGACGATATCATCTATACCGGCGCCGAACAGTGCTTCCGATATTTCTGCTTGCTCTCCAAGGTATGGCATCGGTGAATTGATTGTAACCCAGCCCAAATCACCACCTGAAACCCTGGTGGGTTCATGCTCGCTGAAAGCATCCACGACCGATTCAAATGTATCTCCGGCTTCCAGCGCTGCCGCTACATCGGTCGCACCTTCTTCGGATGAAACGATTATGTGGGAAACCTTAACCTGGGATTCCTGATAATAAATGTCATCAATGTGGTCGTTGTAGTAAGCCAGAATATCTTCTTCAGGAATCACTACAGCATCCACTACTTCCTGCTGGTAAAAGGTCTGCAGGAGAGCTCTATCCCTGGCTGATTCAACCTGCTGCATGGCAAGTTCTACCTGCGCTACTACGAAGGAGTCTTCTTCGAGACCCAGGTTCATAGCTTCAAGCAGCAGCAGTTCCCGCTCAATGATATGATTCAGAAGAAGCCTCTTTCCCTCCGGAGTCTCAAAGGAGGATCTCTGGTAGGGAGGTATCATGTTAAGCTCTTCATTAATCATGTTTTCGGTGATTTCCACTTCACCGACTGTGGCCAGAATACGGGATGTATCGGCGTCAGCGCCGTGGTTCAAACTATCCTGAGTTCCGCATGCGCCTGTAGCAAGAATCATTATACCTGCAAAGATACAGATTAGTCTCATGAATACGGTTTCCTTTCATTGAATTTAAGCGGCTAAGTGCTATTATTATCCTCAGCCATTGAGAACAGGATCTTCTTTCTGGCGATCTCTTTCATGGCTGTTTGAAATGGTTTTCTTTTGGGATTATCAACATCTACAAGTGCGGGAGCACCGGATCTGATCTTTCTTACCCGTTTTGCTATGGCAAGAGCGAGTAGATACTGGTTATCCGTCTGTTCCCCCATAATGTCTATATCCTTGTACTCGTCTGACATCTATACCTCCGGAAAATCATAAAAAGGACCGAGAAGAATACAGCTAAACTATTACTGTGTATCTACCCCCAGAAATGAAAAGAGTTCCAAAGATTAGCCGTAGCCTACTGTTAATATGTTTCTGTGGTTTCGTTTTCCTCGAAGTGTGATCTGACGAAATCCCAGGATGGTACATCCAGAAGATCAACTTCCCGTTCATCGATCTGAATCGTTCCAAGTTCTGAAAGCTTCCAGAACATTACTACTGTGACTTTGTCGTTGCTTCCGGGGATGGCTCCTTCAACACGGCTGGGGAATCTCATCGGATGAGAGAAGTAGACTTCTACCCTTGAAGTCTCAGGGTCGGCCGTTGTATAACCTACGAATTTCATGGCTTGAACAAGTACGGAATCCCCCATGGTTCTGGCCGTACGACCATCAGGGTTCTCATAGAAGACATATGTTGTATCAGGAATCACTTCGAATATATACTCTCCGCCAAGGGGATCGATCAGATCATCGATGGAGAATTCAAGGTTCTCGGGCTGTTTGGGAATAATAACTGAAGGATATCTCTGAGAAAGGTATGCTGCTTCCTCTTCGGCCATGCGGATCAGGTTGGCCCTTGAGGCCTGAAGTCTTCTCATAGCAGCGTACTCCGGGAAACTGTATACGAGTTGTGTTTCGGACCAGTCCGGTTCCATGAACATGGAATCAGGGTAATCCTTTTCAACAAATCCTCCGACACAACCACCATGCCTGTCGATATTGGGACAGGATATTGCGAACTGCGTTCCAAGGGCAAGTTTTGCGTCATATATGTAAACTGAGTCGTAGAATCCCACTTCCCAGATCGTTGGGCATACGGCTGCTACGAGGGAGGAGACAGAGTCCTTCCTGGCGGGTGCAATAATACTGTTGAAATTCTGAAGGACATCAGTCATGGAGACAATGGAGGCGGCAAGGCTTACTTCGGTGTCTATCAGTGACTGTGCGTTGCAACCCAGGGAATCGTCGAAGTGTTCTCCAGGGGTCAGGATGTCTTCGTCATCTTCTACTTCGATGACTGGATGTTCCAGGATGTACTGTTCCCGGAGAGCTACAAGGGAATCAAGCGAAATCCCATGGCTGCTCTCGAGATCACTTATCTCCCGCTCGATGTCCGAATGCTCATTTCGCAGTGAATCGAGTTCATCTTCGATTCCCCGGACAGCACTAGCGTTCCACAGATTTGTCCATTCGTCCGGGATAAGAACCTTCCTGGTGCTGCCGTTCCTGAATGAAACTGTGATACTGTCATTACTCATCGAAGTCTCGAAGTACCCGTTTTCCTTTGCATACGATAGGAGGCTGTCAAGATCAGGGGCTGGAATTCCTTCCATCTCAAACATGTGCTGAATATTCGCTTCAGCAAGTGTTCTGATCTGTGATTGGCAGAATTCCCTGGGGACCCTGTACGTCTCGACTCTCTGATGAATCCTGAAAATCAGAAAAGCTGCCAATAGTACAATCAGAATTCTCACAAGAATCTTTGATATCATAGATTATTCCTCCACAATAGAATGCAGTTTTCTTTTGTTATTTGCTTTCCTGTCTCTTACACATAATGCTAAATCTACCCATCCTGTTTCATATCTGTCAATACATGGTTTACTGTGCTAACTGTATTATCACTTCTACAGGTGAAACAAGTTCGGCTGAAACGGATGAAGGACTTATATAAACAACACCTTCAGGCTTTACAATAGCTGCGTGTACATTATCCATTCCTGGATTAACGGGTACGGTATAGCAGCTGTCTAATTGACTGACAATTGATTCGGCACCCTTCACCTCAACCGTTGAATTCGATGATATCGACCAGTAATACCGCTCCGGTATACTGGCAGAGGAAGTTATTGCCACTGGAAGATTCCTGACGGTATTCCTGTCTATGATGAATTCAATGCTTCCAGGACTGAATTCCACTACTGAAAGGCTGGAGTATCTGTCTCCGTTGAACTTAATATTACTTCCTGTAAGCTCTCTGGATACACTAACAGGGAAAACCTGGTTACGATCACTTACGACTACGTTAACCTGAACAGATTCAGGGTTTCGCGTTATCTGATCGCGTAACACACCGATCCCCTTACCGGTGAAAGTTACATGAACCGAATCACGGCCCAGACCACTGAGTACGATGAAATCCGGCGAGACGGATGGCGGGTAAAGCGGCAGAGTGTCATTGATTTCAAATAGGTTTTCATCCATTGAGATCACCCATAGCATCAATGACACCATAAAGGCCACCATCCATTGCCATATACTTGTCTGATTCCATGTCATGATATTCTTCGATCGATCATCAGGATACCCCTGCCGTTAGCACCTGGTCCTGTCTGTTCTTCCTCTCATTCTCCTGCCGGGTTCTGGAATCCGAAGGTATTCAGCCCATCGACATCCAGTTTCCCGAATTTGCCTTCGTAGGATTCGATCTGGGTTTCCAGTGTCTTAACAAGAGCCTTCATCCGATGGGGCGATACTATCACCCTTGATTTCAGTTTTGCACCCTGTACTCCGGGAACTATTCTGGCGAAATCAAGGACAAACTCAGCTCTGGAAGCTGCGATAAAGAAGACATTGCTGTATACTCCATCAGTATCAGCAGCGTCAGCGTTGATTTGAGGCGGCTGTTTCATCATCTTTGGTTTCACGGCTGCTCCTTATAGCGATTGCCGGTACATAAGTTATATACAAAATATCCGGATGGAGGAATTTTTGATACCAGATAACAATATCGAAAACATACTCGATAGTTTGCGGGGGAAAAGGGTACTGGTTACAGGTGACCTTATCCTTGATCACTACATTGAAGGTAAAGTTGACAGGATCTCGCCCGAAGCACCCGTTCCCATAGTATCTCTGGAAAGAACGGGAGAAAAATGGGTCCCTGGTGGAGCTGCCAATGTTGCAAGGAATATCTCCTCTCTGGGCGGCGTTCCTCTCATGGCTGGAACTGCAGGGGATGACATTGAAGGCAGTCTGCTTGTTGAACTTCTTGAGAAGGAAGGCATAGACACTGATGCCGTTATCCTCGATTCGAGCCGACCAACGACTTCAAAAACGAGGATCATGTCCGGTGGACATCAGCTCATCAGGCTTGACAGGGAAGTTACGGAACCTATCTCCGAGAAAGTGCAAAACTCAATTTTCTCTCGAATCGATCGGATAATCGGTGAGATGGATTCCATAGTTCTTGAGGACTACAATAAAGGTGTACTTGTTCCCGGTCTGATATCCGGAATTCTGGCAGTTTCACACAGGAAGAATATTCCGGTGGCGGTGGACCCCAAGTTCATGAACTTTTTCGAGTTTCGTGGATGTACGCTTTTCAAGCCCAACAGACTGGAAACATCCCGTGCCCTTGGAAGGGAAATAAAGACTGTCGATGATGGGATGGAAGCTGGTGATCAGCTTCTTGAAAGACTTTCGGCCGGT
>DAOWFD010000013.1 GCA_030638185.1 Candidatus Aegiribacteria sp. | reverse complement strand
CTAGTACACTGTACAGCTTAACTTTTCGCATGATCTAGTTTTGTATTATATTAACCTCACACCATGAGGAGGTTGATATGGCACCGAGATACAGGATAACACTGACGAAAGAAGAACGCGAAGAACTGGAAGCGATTTCAACAAAAGGGAGAAGAGCTGCTCGAACTGTATTATATGCCCGAGCGTTGCTTTTGCTGGACGCCGGAGAATTAGGCCCCAAATGGGTTGTTGCCAATGTCGCAGAAGCAATTGGGACAACCCCGCGTAGCCTTGAGCATCTGAAAAAGCGATTTGTTGAAGAAGGTCTGATTGCAGCAATTGAACGAAAGATACGAGTGAAACCTCCCCGTGAAATTCAATTTGGAGGCGAATTTGAGGCGCATCTTTTGGCGCTGGCTTGCTCCGAAGCTCCAGCTGGTAAGAGCCGATGGACGATTAGACTACTGGCAGAAAAATTAGTCGAACTTAAGATTGTTCCAACCGTTTCACCGATGACAGTATGTAACACTCTAAAAAAAATGAACTTAAGCCTCACCTGAGCAAATACTGGAAAATACCACCGGATCAAAATGCAAGCTTTGTTGCTGCTATGGAGGATGTTCTTGAAGTTTATGCACGCAAGTACGATCCCAACTTCCCAGTTGTTTGCATGGATGAGTCGAGTGTTCAACTAATTGGAGAAGTTCAACAACCCATTCCTGCAGCTCCCGGCCACCCGCAACTGGTTGATGATGAATATGTACGCAATGGTGTTGCGAGTATTTTTCTTGAAGTGGAACCACTCGGTGGGCAACGACAGGTAGATATCACAGAAAGACGTACACGGACAGACTGGGCGCACTTCATTAAGGATATGCTTGAACAACGATACCCAGACGCAGAAAAAGTTGTATTGGTGATGGACAACCTAAACACACATAACATGGCTTCCTTGTACACGACCTTTCCTCCGGAGGAGGCAAGGCGATTGGCAGAACGCCTGGAAATACACTACACACCTAAACATGGAAGTTGGCTGAATATTGCGGAAATTGAGCTTAGTGTATTGAAACGACAATGCCTTGCTGGACGAATTGCCTGCATCACCAAGATGCGATCAGAGGTAAGAGCATGGAACACAGATCGAAACAATCGGCAAACAAATGTTGATTGGCAATTCCGGACAGACGATGCTCGCATTAAACTCAAGCGCCTTTATCCGAAACTTTAGAGTGTACTATGTACTAGTTGCGAACCCGTATCCTCCGTGACGGGCTCACTCAACACAACACACACATCGATATCGCTCCAGCCGGGCTGGAAATCTCCCAGTGTGACACTGCCATAGAGCACGATGGACAATTGATGGTCATCCAGTACCTCGTAGACGCGAGGTAGCCACCACTCAATAATTTCCCTAACAGAGGGATCTAATGTAAGATTCTGCATATCTCTTTCACCAACACTCCGTATAACCAGCACAGTAGTCAACCCAGCCTATCTCAAGAACATGTGACTGGTTCATACAATTGGAACCTTTTCTCATTGTCACGCTTTCTCCGCGAGTACGCGCCAGTTTGAATAAAGCTGCTGCACCCCTCTGTTGCTCCAGTAACCTTCATCTTTCTCTATCGAAAGCTGGCGAAACGCAGATAGGAAATTCTCGAGGTCCATCTTATCCGCGAAGTAATGGATGTCTCCCGGAGTAACAGATTTCTCGCAAAGATACGTGTGGAGAGCAACCTCCTCTCCGAAGCCATACTTCCCATCCTCTCGAGTTGGGCAGGTGAAGTAGAACAGGCCACCCTTCCTCAAAAGCGCGTGCACATGGTTTATCGCAGCGGCAAACAGGTTTCGGGAGCCATGGTAAATCACGTTGTAGCTCAATACAATATCGAAGCTCCCGTTAGGGAATGAGTCTCCGAGAACATCACATACCCGGGTTGGAATTTCCAGTGACAGGTCTTCTGCCCATTTCCGCAGATGGGAAATAGCGCTTTCCGAGGCGTCTGTCGCATTCACCGAGAATCCAGCCTGGGCGAATGCAATCGCATGGCGTCCTAATCCGGAACCGAGGTCGAGCGCGTTCGGTCGTTCCTCAGGCGATTGTGTCGAAATGAACTCCAGGACATCCGGGGCAGGACGCTTCCACCAAGAATGGTCGTCATCACCACTCCAGTAGGCTTCCCAGATCCGATTGTTTTTAGTCTTTTCCATGGATTCCAACAATAATTGAATAGCTGCTCAATCCCGTTTTGTGTTATCTTATTTTAGAATACAGGGTATTTAACTATCTGTCAAGGAGAGTATCCTGACATAAGACAACTCTGTCACTCCGTCCAACCCCACCCCCGGTACTGCCAATCCGCTTGCAGCTCACGCCTGAACCGCTGCACCCATTCCTCCGACAACTCGTCTGCCAGTTTCTCGTAGTACAACGGCGGAATCACCACCGTCTCTCTGCCCGGTATCTCGAGGAAATCCAATACGCGTCGAATGGTCATCTCATATTCCGCAACGAAGTCCTCGTACACGATTGTTAGCGGCACTATACCCGCTTCGATGAAGAACTCCTGAATGCCTGCCTCCCGCATGTCCGCATCAAGTACCAAGTGCCGGATAGCGTCAAACACATACTCATCGGAACCGAGGCTTTCGACTCCGGCAGTATCGACTGGACGATGGAATTCCCCTGACTTGATCGCCTTCCACCAGGATACCGCGAGCCTCACCTTATTCCTCCTGGTCATGAAGATGTGCCGGCAGTTCGGAAAAGCGTGTTCCCATATCCTCGCACGGGGGATATCGCTTTGTGGGCAGCCAGGGAATTTACGGAAATGCTCAGTCATCCTGGTATTGTGCGGTTCACACATGGACAGCTTTAGTCCGAAGACACCGTTGGGCGTACTCCCCGCCTCCCACAACTTCGCCTGAAGCGAAGCATAGTCCGCAGCCTCGTACTTGGTCAGGAGGTCGTATGTCTCGTATTCGTGCAACCACTCATCAGGGCGACCGGCAATGCCTGTGTCTTCAAGCGCCTTGCACAGGACAGTACTACCGGTGCGCTGGCTGAACCAGATGATGTATGACAACTTCGGTTCCATCGTGGCCCTCCTAACTTCAAAGCTGAACGGTTACGTTTGCATTGTCCGATTCAGTGTCTTCTTCAACCCTGGCTAACAAGATATCTGCGTAGGCACCAGAAATCAAATCAGTTTCATCTATACTCAACTTCTTCATAAGCTCAGTTACAATAGTCCGACCATCCTCCAGGGCTTGATCGGGAGTAAGCACTACCTCCAACTCCATGAAGGTCCCCAACTCATCGACTTCGTCCAGATGGATCCTGGTCTGTCCCACTGTGTAAACTTCTCTTTTCTTTTTCACCGTAATTGTCTCACCCAAGGACATCGATAGTAATTGCCTCAACTCATTCGGCATGGAAGTTTTATAAATGTGATACCTGGACAGTTTGGCCCCACAGGTATCTGGGCGCTCATAGTGTATCAATTCACCAGTTGTGTCAGAGAAGATTCGTAGCTTCAGTCTCCCTTTACCTGTATGAAAAAAGACATCTTCTTGATGAAATATCTGACCTGGCTCAGTGGCGATGCTCTCTGCAATACTTCTTAATTTTTCCAGTTCTCTAACCCTGGCTTTGATTTCAATATTGGATGGCAAATTTCAGCTCCTATTCGTGGCTGATCGATGGTGTTTACGCCGTCCGTTCCAGCGACTCGACCGCTCATTCGTTGTTTCTTCTAATAGGTTAATATACTCGCCATGCCGGTTATGCTGTTCAGTATTCCAACATATTATCATTATTGCTCAAGTAGATTCCGCCAGAGTTGTAAGCTTTCCGCGACTTTAGAGTATTCTTTATCGGGTTGCGCACCATAACGAAGCGGTGCGATTTCAAGGGTTGACATCCCATTGAAGTCAATCTGTCGAAGCGTTGCCGCAGTATCTGCAAAATCTAAGTTACCTTGACCAGGTGGCATATGTTGATCGTTGTCCGCATTATTATCGTGAACGTGAATCTCGATGATTGGCAAGGGAATGCCCTCTAAATATCCACTGATACCTTTTTCTGAGAAATACTCACTGTTATTCAAACGCAGGTGCATGTGTCCCAGATCAACAAGAATACCGAAATTCTGACAGTTCAAGATTGGCTTAAGCGCATATTGATTTGTCTCAAGAGCACAGTGATCCAAGGGAAAATCCTCAAGACCGAAACGTACTTGTGTGCCTTCACTGCGCTGGCAGAGAAATTCAAGTAAGGGTATCATTCTCTGGTGGTCAAAGAATTTTCCGGCCGGGTCAATGCGACAGCGAGGATCCAATGACAGGCACAACAGGTGGCTGTTGAACAACGAGATAATGTGTTCTGCTTCCAGTGGTGTCAGTTTGAAGTCAGCATGAACTGTCACACCAAGGTTTCGGTTTTGGATCTGGTGTTTCAGGTTCTCGGCTGCGGCTTCATCCAGATTAAGAACCTGTTCAGGTTTGAATGACATTGTATCAAATCCCATATCAGCAAAATGATCTACAAGTGCAGTGATAGGCCCATCATTTTCCATGAAATTCCATACTGAGATTGCATAGTGCATTTTATTCCCCTACTGATACATCTTAATTAATACGGTCAATAAACGGGATAACCCGCCAGGGAAGGTCGAGACTTGAAAAGGCGCGGCTATTTACCGTCCCCTCGAAACTCACCGGAAAGTGAAGGATGAGTAATGGTCACAATTGCTTTCATGGTTTGAGGGTGAGTTCGGAAAGGCCCGCATTCCGGTAAACCGAACCAGGATACACCTCTACGATCTCGAAACTGAGTCTGTCCTCCCCCCTCAGATTCAGTGTTCGGGGAAAGCTGACAGTCTGAATAGCGGTCACATCAAACAACTGAGCAACCATCAGCGGCTTGTCGTTAAGACATACAAACAGCTTCCTGACTCTTGAATATTCTTCCCAGGTGTCAGTGAATTCAAGACAACCATTGACCACCCAGAAGCCCTGAACTCTCATCCCATCTCTGATAGTGACCGTAACGGACTCGCCGTAACCGTATCCGCCAGAGCCTTCCAGCCAGGATGTTTCATT
>DAOWFD010000199.1 GCA_030638185.1 Candidatus Aegiribacteria sp. | reverse complement strand
GATATTATTATCTCTATTGTAACTGACTTATGCGCGGGGGACCTGAAAATCCTGGACCTGTACGGAGGCTGCGGAACCTTTAGTCTGCCCCTGGCCTCGGAGGGGGTGAAAGTAACCTCCGTCGAGTTGAACCCTGATTCATCCGCATCCGGAAAAGAAGCTGCCGAACTCTCCGGAATAAAAGGAATTGACTTTCTGGTCGGCAGAACAAGGCATTTCCTGCTGGATACTGTTCGGGCGCAACAGACCTGGAACACTGTTATCGTTGACCCTCCACGGGCAGGGCTGGGAATCAGGGTCTCACGCCTTCTGCGAAGAGCCATCTCGGAGAAAATTGTCTATGTAAGCTGCAACCCATTCTCACTGGCAAGGGATCTTAAGGTACTATGTGAAGGAAACTGGGCTGTTGCCGGGATACAGCCTGTTGATATGTTTCCACAGACGGATCATGTGGAGACAGTAGTTAATCTGAAGAGGAAGGAATAGAAATGGTGGCAGCTGTGATAACGGCGGGACTATTAATAGGAACTGTCCAGCAGGCAGGATTGCCCCTTCAGGATCCTCTCAACTGGTGGCTTTACATGTTGGAGACAGAATCGGAGGCCATGCTCCCCGGAACGTTTCCACTCGTGGATTCCCACTTCCTTATTGATGAGAATTCATCAACAGGCTCTCTGGGAAGTATCGAGAAATTCCTTTTCAGCAGAAGCTCGTCGCCAATTGGATCCCGGCAGGAAAGCCCTGCATTCTCACTGACGGGAACGGTTGCCGGGGAGGTAGTCTATTACTCCAACTGTTTCGAGACCAGAACCGGGGCCATAGCCAGGCTTTTCGTCGATATTCTTCCCGGACTGTATCTCGATGAAAGGCTCTCTATCTGGACAGGTTCCGACGAGAAGGAACCCGATTACTTCTCTCCCTATCACGAGGGCATGGAGAGAGGAAGGCACCTCTATATAGACTGGGGCTATCTCCGGTGGAACAACGAAATCGTTTCGCTCAGTTTCGGAAGAATACCCCAGAGATGGGGTCCCGGCAGGTACACGCAACTGCTGATCTCTGACAACAGTCCCCCTCTTGATATGATGAAAATTCAGTTCAACCTGTGGAATACATTTAAATTCACTGGATTCACATCCACGATCGACAGTGATTCAGGTACATACCTTACCGCTCACAGACTGGATATCTCTCCGCGGGAAAACCTTCGAATAGGCCTCTGCGAATCCATCCTCTTCAAATCGGAAGGGTTGGATTTCGCGTACATGAACCCTTTCATTCCCTGGTACCCCGTACAGTGGAACGAACGGGTGGATGACAATGCGTTTTTCAGTTTCGACGTGTCATGGAAACTTTTCAGAGGTATTGAAACCTACGGTGAACTCCTTATCGACGATATCCAATACGAGAATACAGGCAACAGGCCCAACAAGCTCGGATGGACGGCAGGATTGTCCGCGTACTTCAGCCCGCTTGATCTGGGAACCGTGATCGAGTACACCAGAATTGACAGGTACGTTTATGGCCAGCGAAGGCCCTGCAACTACTATCTGCATCATAGGGAGATCATAGGCTCTGCGCTTGGGCCTGACGCTGACAGGGTAACACTGTCCCTTGGAACGTCAGCCGCCTGGCCCCTTCTGGGCGAGATCACCCTGGACCACACAAGACATGGAGAGGGAACCGTTGCGGAGGGTTGGCCCGACTCTACCTCCACTGCCGGTACATTCCCTTCCGGAACAATAGAATACATGACAGGCGCAGAGCTGCACCTCGGATGGTATCCTCTGGATTTTCTTGAAATTCACGGAAACATTGGAAATAAATGGATAAGGAATGGAAATCATGTTTCAGGAGAATCCTCTTCGGAATTCTCATCTTTCCTTGAGGTTATATACAACTGGTAATCGGCAGTGTTAAGTTAATGGATTGTCGTAAATGCCGGGGGTACTGCTTTCAATAATTCTGGCATCGCAAATGCTTTGAAAGAACTTAACCGGACCCGCGGCACCTATGACAGCGTAACCGTAACCAGCCTCCCTCATGCTGTGGAGTGCAGCGATTACAACTGCCTTCCCGACACCTTTCCCGCGAAAGTCGTCGTGAACACCTATGGGTCCCAGAAACCCTTTTGCGGTACAGTCCCAGCAGCAGAAACCGGCGAGTCTGCCGGATGCTTTATCCACGGCAGCGATAATCGTGGGCGGTACGGATCCAAAAGCGACCCCAGCTTCCGCCTTCCAGCCGCTGCTGAAATTGTCCTGGATGAATGACAGCACAGAGGGTGCCTGGTGAGAGAGCGGTTTTCCTACCCACAAACCATCCGGTTCCGGGGTACCCGGCAGATCGTACAGCGGGACCAGGAGATCGGGCAAATCAGCCCGCTCCTCCGGAAACAAGCATCTCCCTGAGGAACATGAAACTGTCATTTCCGGTAATCATATAAACAAGGCTGAGAATCGCCCCCAGAGCTATAAGAGCCATAACGATAGCTTTGCAGGCATCCTGCCCCTTGACTGCCCCCAGCTGCCTGGGCTCGCGCCCGAGGTATGCGCTTGCCGCATACAGTTCCTCTCCTATGAGAGTGTAATCGCACGTTGTAATGAAAAAGGGAAGCTGGGTCACTGCGTCGGTGCCGGCTATCTGGATCGCTCCTGTGAGCGATCCGGTCTCGGCAAGAAGGAGTGACTCGGCCCAGAACATCCCGAGGTAGAAATTGGTAGCAGGCCTTTCCCTCATCATTATGCCGTTGACTCCCGCAACAAAAGCGAACTGGCTGGTCGTCATGAAAAAAACGGAATCCTCATTGTATGCGTCCGGCCTGCCGGCTTCAAGGTAAGCCTGCTTCACTGTTTCAGTGGCCACGGTATAGACTATCGGGTCGCAGTTCGGAACCATCAGGGTTGTCTGGTATTCCGCTACTTTTCTGGCTACTCTGCCAAGTATGGTAAGGCTTGCAATGGTGGCAACATCCGAGATAGTGGAAAGACCGGGAACGTATAGAATAGGTTTCCCCATCTCCGTTGCCCTTCCAATTGCCTCATCGATGGCCTCTATACCGGCTATGGGCCTGAGATACATCTGTTGTCCCTTTTGAGCTTTTCCGAAGTAATAGAATATCATAAGGATGAAAAGCATGCCGGCGATAAATACGGAAATTTCGCTGGTGTTGAAGTATTCACCCCTGGAGACCACCGGAGAGACGAATACCTCTCCCATCAGTGTATCTCCCGATATTGTAACGGTAGCAGGCCTGAACATGTACTCAACTCCCGGTTCTATTAAGTAATCGGGGTCGTATCCATCCACGATGAACTCACCCGTGATCGGGAAAAGCTCAACCATTACAGGCTGCCAGCAGTTGTCCGGCTGGTTGACTTCCTTTCTGTAAATAACATATGAAAGAAAATTATCAGTATCCTCGGGCGTTGCCAGGTAGATATGCAGGCCGTCCCCGGCGTCATTTGGTCTGTCCTGTACATCGGTTATTTCAATCGCAGGCTGAAGCAGTGCCAGTACGGTCATAAAAAGAGAAATCATCATTCCGTAGTTCCTCCTTCATTCATTCTGAAGATAATACTTCAATGGCTTATTATGCCAGCTGGAAAACAGAAAAGAAAGGATTGTCACTCCTCCATGCGGGTACCCATGTATTTGTCCCCTATCAGCACCTTGCTCATAACTACTATATCGTTGCGCCTGTGCCAGCCGGTCTTCTCGTAGAACTCTATTGCGGTATTGTCAGTGTATATGAACAGGTGGGCCTTTTCTATTCCCGCATCTCTCAATGCATTTTCGGCTGCATCCATGAGCTTCTTACCTGTTCCTTTCCCCTGAATCGATTCATCCACTGCCAGATGGTAGATGTATCCTCTTCTTCCATCGTTACCGGCCATTACGGATCCTATCAGGCTGCCGTTCTCAAATGCCGTAAAACAGTAATCAGTATTCCTGCCAAGAAACTTCTCAAAATCCTCAATGCTGTCTGCACCTGTCATGGTATTACCGGGAAAGCCGCTCCACAACGCTAATAGTTCTTCGTAGTCGTTTTTTTTCATTGTGATCATATTCATTTAGTGCTCCTTTTTCAGGATGTTCTCATACAGCTCAAGGTACTTATCAGTGGTGATTTCAATGCTGAACGTACCGGCGCGTTCTGAACCATTGGATCCCATTCTCCACGACAATATGTCATCTTCAAGCAGACGCAGCAGAGCTTCCGCCATTTCGGATGGGGAACCGGGATCAACAAGAATGCCACAGTGTTGATCTCGTCCAACCACGTCACCGATTCCAGGAAGATTGGAGGCAACGACGGGCAACCCTGAAGCCATAGCCTCGACTGCGGCTATTCCGAAACCCTCCCTGGAGGAAGGCATGAAGAAGACATCAGCCTGTTTCATCAGGGAAGAAATATCGCTGACCTCTCCGAGGAATTTCACGCTATCTGAAACGCCGAGTTCGAGGGCATATTTTTTCAATACTGTCTCCAGTGTACCGCCACCAGCAATACAGTACTGCAGATCAAGACTGGTTCTGCTGCGCAGGAGGGAGAAAGCTTCAATGGCGGCAAGATAGTTCTTAGCTTCCGTCAGTCTTCCCACGGAAAGTATGGTTTTACTGCCGGTACCTCGCGCGCGAGGTTTATCACTGAATTCACTGAGATCAATACCGTTGAATATCACTTCCAGTTTACCTGATACTTCCGGAATCCATTCAGCCAGTTCGGAAGCTGCTGCCAGGCTTACGCAGATGACCCTGCAGAATCGCTGATAAAACCAGCGATCAATCAGCCTGCCTGCAGTGGTTTCTCTTCTCCTGTTAGCTGTACTGTGTTCAGTGGTTGCAAAACGAGCCCTGAGGGGCATGGCTTCCCGAATAAGCCCAGTAATAAGCTGTGATGGAAACAGATGGGCATGTATGATCTCAGCTTTGCTGAGGTCAAGCTCATCCTTCAGGTCTAACAGAGAGGGAATAATGAAAGGATCGTATGGGGTATTGAAAGCAAGTGAGAATACACCCTTACCCGTCCATCCGCTCTCTTCTCCTGCAAGGGAAATAAGAATACTATCATGATTCCGTTCAAGGTACCGCTGATGGAGACCCAGGACCAGTTTCTCGGCTCCTCCCATCTGAAGGCTGTTTATAATTTGATATATCCTCAAGCGGTTCTCTCCGTTATCCTCCGAAATGGATCAAATGGACAAAGAACAATTCATATGCAAATCTAAATCCTGCAGATGGGAATGGGAAGTTCGGAAGATTGAAAAGTGAAATGGTGCCGGGGGACAGAATTGAACTGTCGACACACGGATTTTCAGTCCGTTGCTCTACCAACTGAGCTACCCCGGCACCGGAAGAGCCAATTTACGAAAACGGATTCAAAAGGTCAAGCTGTAAGTTGGGGTCGGGTCGCTAAGACCCGACCCCCTTCTGCTACACTACTCTATTAAATGCAGCCAGTCTCCCAGCAGATACTGTATTCTACCGATGAGAAGGCTGATACGGCCCATGACGGTAAAACCGAAGGTGGCGCCGAAACCAAGCATGATAACCCAGATACCGATCTTTGAACCTGTGCCGAAGAACAGCCCCTTGTGCGGTTTGGAGAAGAAGAAGTAGATCAGTGCCGCAAGGGTTCCGAATATCATCACGATATTCCCGAATATTTCATGCCATGGCATTCCCGACATATAGAACGGCTGCATGGCGGCCTCGAGCTGTCTGAGAACGTCGGTTTTCAATGTCAGCGGGAAACTGACACCCATAGCGGTTCCCATAAGGAACGCTATCGGATACCTGGAAAGCCAGGCTATACCAGGGATAAAGCGGGTTATGTAGAGGATACCGAGGACAGCCGGAACCAGAAGAATCCAGTGATTTCCACTGAGTAGTGGTTCAATCAGTCTTGGCTTCAGAGTTATATCGTAGGTAATCGCCATCGTGTAACCAAGCGATATTCCAACAACAAGGTGTTCCGCCAGACGATATATAGGGTTTTCCTTGTAAAGGAAGGAGTAGATGGCAAGGGTAAAGAAGGCTCCTACCCAGATCCCTATTGTCTCGTACATTTCCTACCCCCTTCCCTTCAGTGCAGTTTTCTTGTGAAATCCTCCGGCGAAGAAAGCGATGTTGCCCATGACGATAAGGAGGATTATCAGCAGATGAGCAGCCGACTGGACATCCATACCAGTGAAAGCCTTGTCGGTGGTTTCGGTTATTCCGTTTTCAAAAAGCAGAACCTCATATTCAGCCGCACCGCGAAGTCCGCCCATCTGGCCGATTATCTGACCCGATTGAATGTAAGGGTAGTAATCGGTGGCCATGACCGCTGTTACGCCGAATGCCACAGGCAGGCCGATTTTCTCCCTTCCATAGACTATCCAGGACCTGCAGGCGCTTGAGCCTGAAGTTGTAAAAGCGAGATCCACCTCCCGCAGGCTCTTGTGTTCTCGGAGCATCGGCATTTCGATCAATGGATTGCCGTTGGCGTCCTGTGGAAACTGATTTTCAATGGAAGCGGTCATTCCAAGTATTACAAGGCTGAAAACGGGAGCATAACCCAGCATGGCGAAGTCCCTGCCCTCGAAGACCCAGCCCTTCGCTCCTTCCGGAAGCGCATTTCCATCGCTCTCCCATGAGGCTATCAGTTCATCCTTGTCCGTTATCCCCGCTTCCCGGAGATCGGCCCATTCTTCAAAGGATACACTCTGGTAGAATCCGGGAATAGCGGGATTGGTTACGTATTCCAGAGCCCCTAAGGCCATGCCGTGACCAAGCGGCTGGTAGGCTGTAATGAAAACAGGCACATTGTTATGGAACGCATGTCTCAATACCGCCACACCCATGGGCGTATTCTCAGCCTGGGTTCCGGGGGCGTAATCGAAACCGATGAATATTGCGTTATCTTTATCCAATCCATTGACGTAATCGAAAATGCTCTCAACTTCTGCAGTCGTGCTGATCGGCATTCCAAATCCGATCAGAAACGGTACGATCGATGCGATACCGATTGCAAGGAAGATCCAGCGCCTATCAAGATTAAGCATCTTTTCCCATTTACTCACGGCACTCACCTACTTCCCTGCTCCGCCGAGCCAGTTGCGCTCGACGCCGAAGATTATTTTAAGGTTTGTAGCAAGTATGCCAAAGCCGACGCCCAGCATAATTGCCCGTTTAGCGGCAAGGTTGGGGTAGCGGAGAATCCAGAGTCCCGTTTCCGGCAGCCACCTGCCGAAAATCTCTCCGATCGGCACCTGCCCGATCATAACAATTACAGCTGCCAGAAGCAGTATCGTAGCCAGGGCTGATTTCGCCCTGAAGGCCCGGAATGCGGCGCTCGCAATATAGAATGCAAGCAGACTGAACATGGTTGACTGAATGGGGACCTGTATATGCATGAAAAAGAAATGGAAGATACTTGGACTGTCCATTCCTCCCGCAAGTGACTGAGGCCAGATAATAGCAAGAAACGGCATTCCGTACAGCGGTATCAGGACAGCCCAGCTGTACTGCCAGTTCTTCGTCTTTCTTCGTATCTTGTGCGAATGCACCCTTGTAAGGCTTCCGACACCGAGTATCAGTGCGAAGGCTCCGACAATGGGCGCCCATTGCGTGTAATTGGTGAACACGGCCTGGGAGTACTGGTGGGGAATGAAATACTGAACCATCATCAGTATTCCGCCCACCATGACTATCATAAGTGGAACAGTTCTTTTCACTGTTCAAACTCCTTTCCGGTGGGCTAATCCACTATGGGCATGGTTATAACTTGACGCACCCAGTCAAGGGTATGTGTTCCGGCAGCTATATCAATTATCGCCAGAGCCAACGCCAGTGTAATGAAGCCCATGATTATTGCCTTGCAGGCATCCTGGCCCTTTACCGCGCCTATCTGTTTCGGCTCACGTCCAAGGTACGCGCTGGCCGCATATAGTTCCTCACCTATAAGCGTGTAGTCACACGTGGTTATGAAGAACGGCAGCTGTGTAACGGCGTCGGTGCCGGCTATCTGAATGGCGCCGGACAGGGAACCCGTCTCTGCCAGAAGCAGCGATTCCGCCCAGAACATGCCCAGATAGAAGTTGGTGGCCGGTTTTTCCCTCATCATCAGGCCGTTGACCCCTGCCACGAACGCGAACTGGCTTGTTGTAAGGAAAAAGACAGAGTCAGGATCGTAGGCGTCGGGACGTCCGGCTTCAAGGTAAGCCTGCTTAACGACTTCGTCGGCAATTGTGTAAACGATTGGATCACGGTTGGGAACCATCAGCGGGGTCTGATACTGAGCTATCTTCTTGGCTACTCTTCCCAGAATTGTAAGACTCGCAATTGTAGCTACATCCTCTATATACGACAGCCCGGGTACGTACAGAATTGGCTTACCCATTTCGGTTGCACGGCCGATGGCTTCATCAATTGCTTGAATTCCAGCAATGGGCCTGAGGTACATTTTAGTGCCTTTCTGGGCCTTGCCGAAATAATAGAAGATAAGGAACATGAACAGTCCTCCGGCAATCAGTACCCTTGTTTTGCCGGTATGGTAAATCTCACCTTCTGGTACAACTTCAGCCTTACAGATTGATCCAAAGAACTCTTCGTCATCAACGGTTACGGATGCAATCCTGTATTCGTACAGAACTCCAGGGCTGATCGGATAGTCGGGATCGTAGCCATCGATGAACTCCGGTAGTTTATCCGCAGGGATAACCTCTACCAGGTTCCAGGCATCTTCTCCCTCTTCACCGGCAATACGCCTGTAAACATTGTAGGCATAGATACCTTCGGTATCAGCTGGAAGCTCAAAAGAGACCAGCAGCTGGTCTCCGGCATCGTTATCCTTATCCAGTACTGTAATGGCGCCAGATACATCAAGTCCGGGATCAGGTTCCTCCAGCTGTTCTTCCGCTACCGGTTGCAGCTCCGTCAGGGTTGCCGCAATCGAATCCTCAGTCACCACTGTTGACAGATTGTCATCAACCGGTGTCAAATTTTCGTCAACGCCCTGGGCAACTGACAAAGCAGGTAGCAGAAGGAGAATCATGAGGGCTGGAATACCTATCCAGTTTTTCCGCATGGATCCACCTTTCATTTGAATGTTTTTTACTCTTACTCGAAAAATTCGTTGATTTTGCGGGCTACTTCAGCGCCCACACGCTTTGAGGCGGCAACGCTTCCGGCTCCGATATGAGGAGTAGCCACGGTTCTTTCGAATTCCGCAAGGATATTCCCTTTGGCTGGTTCCTCTTCGTAAACATCGACTCCCGCGGCGAATACCTTCCCGGATTTCATTGCTTCCAGAAGGGCGGTTTCGTTAACCGTACCTCCCCTGGCGCAGTTCACTACGATCACTCCATCCTTCATTATATCGAACTGAGGAGTGTCAAGAAGGTAATGTGTTTCCTTATTGTGGGGAATGTGAAGGCTTATGAAATCGGATTCCTTGCAGAGAGTGTCAAGATCAACCTTCTGCGCACCTTCCTCGCTGTCGATAAAGGGATCGAAGAAAATGACTTTCATCCCGAATGCCTTCGCCCTTTTGGCCACTTCCCGGGAGATGCGTCCGAACCCGATAAGACCGAGGGTTGAATTCCAGAGTTCTTTGCCTTTGCCGTACGCTTTTTTGTTCCACTCACCTTTTTTCATGGTGCAGTTTGCCGGGCCCAGAAAGCGGCTGCACGCAAGCATATGGGCCATTGCAAGCTCAGCGACAGCAACGCTGCTTGCTGCAGGAGTATTCTGAACCGATATACCCAGTTCAGCGGCGTCATCAAGGTCGATGTTATCAAGCCCTACACCGCCGCGAACTATCAGTTTAAGATTACCTTTAACCGCCTTTTCGAGAACGGGTTTTCTGACCTTCGTTGCGCCGCGCACAACCAGAGCGTCGAACTTCGGAGCGGTCTCCATCAGTTCTTCAACTGACATGCCTGTTTTCTCAACTACTTCATGGCCGCCATTTCGGATAGCTTCAAGAGCATCCTGGGCAACCGGGTCACATATGAGTACTCGTGCCATTGTTCCCTCCTGCTTATTTGGGATAACGATTAGTAACCCAACCCACAATACTACGCATACTAAAGACGGGTATGGTTCAAGTCAATAACAGAGGGGATTTCATACAAATAGTAGTTTCCCTGAACGGTTTTTCTAATGCAGGATCCTCTCTGCTTTTTCGGCTATTGCAGATGTTGTAAGCCCGAATTTTTTCATTACTTCGGCAGGGGAACCGCTGGCACCAAAACTGCCCTGCATAGCAACAGTATCCATGAGGACCGGCATTTCCAGAGCAAGGGTTTCTGCTACAGCTCCGAACAGACCACCTGTAACCTGGTGATCCTCCGCAACAATAACGGCTCCAGTCTTTTCAGCCTGTCCCAGAAGCAGTTCTCTATCAAGTGGTTTCACTGAAACCATGTCAATTACTCCTGCGGAGATGCCTCTGTCCTGAAGAATGGATGACGCCGCGATGGATAAGCTCACCATGGCTCCGCACGTAACCAGTGTTATGTCATCGCCTTCTCTCAGCAGATTCCCTCTGCCGATTTTCACCTTTTCATCACGTGTGTAGAGCTGAGGAACGGGATTTCTTCCGAAGCGTATGTAAACGGGGCCATCAGCTTCAAGAGAGGCAAGAACCGCTGCTCTTGTCTGGTTGGAATCCGCCGGTACGAGGATCTTCATGTTGGGGAGTACCCGCATGAGAGCTATGTCTTCCAGAGCCTGGTGCGTTGCTCCGTCCGGCCCCACACTCACTCCGCCGTGCGCGCCGGCTATTCGAACATCCAGATTCATATAACAGATGCTTGTCCTGATCTGATCCCATGCACGACCGGCTACAAATACGCCGTAAGTTCCGACAAATGGTATGAAACCCTCGAGGGCAAGACCTGCTGCTTCACAAAGCATATCCTGCTCGCTTGCTCCCAGGTTGAAGAACCTGTCGGGGAATTCCTCTCCGAAGGAAGCGCTTCCAATGGATCGGGAAACATCTCCTTCGACAACGACTACCCGGCTGTTCTCTCTCCCGGCCTGCAGTATCCCGTCGACATACCCTTCCCTCGTCGCCTTGAGATTATTCATGAAAGGCCTCCACGGATCTCTCTGACAGCTGCCTTGTATTCCTCTTCATCCGGACATCTGCCATGCCACAGACATGTGTTCTCCATGAATGAAACACCTTTTCCCTTCACCGTATTGGCAATGATAACCGATGGGAACGGGGCTTCGCAGCAGTGCTCAAATGCCTTTTCAAGAGACGGGATACTGTGTCCCTCGGCGATTATCACGTCCCATCCGAATGCAAGCCATTTGTCAACAAGAGGTTCTATCTCCATCACTTCCGAAACCGGCCCATCCAGCTGTACGCGGTTCCGATCCACAATGGCCGTAAGGTGTTTCAGATTGTAATGGGATGCGGTCATTGCCGCTTCCCATATACTTCCCTCCTGCAGCTCTCCATCACCCAGCAGGCAGAAAACGTGACTCTCTCTGTCATCCAGCCTTATGGCGTGGGCCATTCCGCATGCGATGGAGAGACCCTGTCCAAGGCTTCCTGTGGAGGCATCCAGGCAGGGAAGCTCGTGCATGTTGGGATGTCCCTGAAGCCTGGATCCAAGTTTTCTGAGGGTCAGAAGTTCAGCTGGATCGAAATACCCCCTTCTGGCAAGAACCGAGTACAATGCGGGACATGCATGACCCTTCGAGAGAATAAACCTGTCTCTCCCTTCCCAGCGGGGTTCCTCAGGACGAATATTCATCACATTCCAGTATAGCTCAACAAGTATCTCTACCGATGAAAACGAACCACCAGGATGGCCGCTTCCGGCAGCCCGTATCATCTCAAGTACATCCAATCGAACTCGCAGGGCCAGGTCTTGCATTTTAACATTATCTATCATTTATTAACCTCTTTAAAATAACAAATTGCTTATTTCAGTCGGAGAGGAATTTTAATCAAGGTCTCTTATTGAACCTTTCTGCTTCAAAATGGGAATAGGTACATATCCAGTTACCAGCGTCTTGGGTTCATCAAATCCGAAATCAACCGTTATCCTCCATTCAGATCCGATTTTCACAGCCTTCTTCACAAGTCCTCTGCCATACCTTGGATGTCTGATGAGATTTCCGCTGCTGTAAGTAGTAGTGCTCTCATTCGCTTCTGTAAAGTCTTCTTTTTCAACCCCGGCAGAGAATATACTATTTGCAGGCGGTATTCTGGTCTCCCCGCTTGCGATTTCGGCTATAAACCTGGATGGGCCCGATTGAGATACTCCACCCCTTTTTCTGTTCATTGCACATGTCAGCAGCAGCCTTTCCCGGGCTCTTGTCATACCCACATAAAGAAGTCTTCTTTCCTCTTCCATGTCGGAAGGGGTGAATTCCCCCGGTCTGATGAAAGGGAGCATACCCTCCTCGAGCCCCGCGATGAAAACAGTGTTGAATTCAAGACCTTTGGCACAGTGAAGAGTCATGAGGACAATTTTACCGCTGTTCTCTCCCTCATACTCGTCAACGGTCGTAGCCAGGCTGATCTCCGTCATGAAACCCGGCAGGCCTCCACCGGGGACGGCCTGATCGTATTCAGATACACTTCTTCTGAACTCGGCGATATTCTCAAGACGTGATTGATCCGTAATATCTTCCGTATCGTATTTCGCTGCTAAACCTGTACTATCAATAAGGCTGTTAACTATTTCAGAAGCTGATACACATTCCGCGACATTTTCCCCGGACAATCTGAACCATTCTCCAAGTCTTGAAAGCTCCTTCGATGCCCTGGAAGTAATGCCTTCTATACTATCGGATATGAGCATTGCATCCACAGGATCCATCCCCTTAAAATCAACAAAGGCGAAAAAGGATGCTCTCCCTTTCCCTCCAAGCCCCCTTGCAGGCCTGTTGATTATCCGCTCAAGGCTGAGGCGGTCGTCATGGTTGATAACAACTCTCAGGTAAGCGATAATATCCTTGATTTCCGTCCGTTCATAAAACCGCTGAGATCCCACAACTTCGTAATTAACACTATGCTTTCTGCACGCAGTTTCGAACTGACGTGACTGGGCGTTCGTCCTGTATAACACCGCAATTGAATCACAGGGACAGCAGCCGTCTTCTATCAGTTCCATTATCTCCTTCAGTATCCATTCCGCCTCTTCGATTTCATTGTAAAGGTATTTGACCGTTATCGGATGCCCTGCGTCCTGTTTTGTCCATAATGTTTTACCGTGTCTTCTTCTGTTGTGATTTACCAGTGCGGATGCTCCCCGTAGAATATTCCCGGTAGATCTGTAATTCTCTTCCAGTCTGATGATCCTGGTGCCCGGAAAATCCTCAGAAAACTCCAGTATGTTCTCTACACAAGCTCCCCTCCACGCATAGATGGACTGATCATCGTCACCTACAACACATATTCCCGCACCATCCTTTGAAAGCTCTTTCAGAAGTTCGTGCTGCACTTTATTAGTATCCTGATATTCATCAACCAGAATGTATGAGAACCTGGAAGAATACAGTTTACGTACGTCATCATTTTGACGGAATATGCTAAGAACTCCTGTCAATAAATCGTCAAAATCAAACGCCCCGGAGGATTTCAATCGTTCCTGATATTCAAAATATACTTTGGCCAGATCGATCTCACTCTGACTGGATGCCTGTTCCATCGCTTCCTCTGATGAGATACCGTTGTTCTTGTTCCTTGAGATATATCCCTTCACGAGACCGGGAGTAATTTTCGTTGATGAAATGATACCCTTCAGAAGCCTTCTGATCAGGGTTTTTTGATCATCCGCATCGTAAATGGTAAAATTCTCATTGTATCCAAGGTAGTGAGCTTCACGTCTCAGAATCCAGGCACAGACAGAGTGGAATGTTCCCAGTTTTACCCTGATACCTCTTCCGGGAAGTATGCTCTCCACCCGTTCTCTCATTTCCTGTGCAGCTTTATTTGTGAAGGTCATAGCAAGGATCTCCCACGGTTCCGCATAACCTTTTTCAATAATGTCCGCTATTTTGGCCGTAAGAACTCTTGTTTTACCGCTTCCGGCTCCTGCAAGGACAAGTAGAGGGCCTCCTGTATAATCTACGGCCTCCCTCTGCCTGGGATTCAGTTTGTCTTTACTCATAAGTTATTTCTAATTGGAAAGAATCTTGCTACACTTGTAAGCGTTCGGTAGAAATACAGAAGTACGAGGTGATTTGCAAGTGCAACAACCTGGATTGAAAAACTGGTTGATAGTCATTATTGCAATGATTATCGTGCCGGCTTTCGTTCTTGTGATACTGCCGGTCTGATCCCCTCCCTGACCGGCTGTATGGAACGAATTGTGATCCGGGACATGAGCAGGCAACTGGTTGACCCCTCCAGTTGCCTGCGCTAATAATCCGGTACGAACGGTGCCATGCGGCATTCAGAGACTCGATTATATCTATGCTTCCGCTGCAGCCCAGTCTTCCGGCTCCTGCACCTATCATCTCAAGGGCAACTGTAAGGGTTCTGATTCCACCTGAAGCCTTTACACCAAGTGCTTTCCCGACTGCACTCCGCATAAGAGCAACATCAGACACCGTAGCTCCGCCGCTGCTGAAACCGGTGGAGGTTTTAACCCAGGAAGCACCGCTGTCCATAGCGATTCTGCATGCAAGAACCTTCTCCTCGTCGGTTAGAAGACAGGTTTCAAGAATAACCTTTACCGGATTTCCTGAAGATGCACGGACTACATCCTGAATACACTCCGCTGTTTTCTTGATATAGCCGCTCTTCAGATGACCTATCGGTATTACCATGTCCAGCTCTCCGGCTCCCAGGTCCACAGCCTTAACAGCTTCTTCTCCCATGCAGTTTATTGCACCGAGGGGAAACCCAATGACTGAACAGACTATCGGTCTGGATTCCCTCAGAATCTCCGAAGCGAGCGATACCCACAGAGGATTGATGCAAACGGAATAGAATCCGTAACGAATAGCTTCCTCACAGAGCCTTTCAATATCATCTGGAACGGCATCGGGCTTAAGCAGTGTATGATCGATAAAGGATGCGAGTTCCGACCGCGTCAAAGATCTAACCTTCCCTTAGAAACAGGAGATTTATTTCGCCAGGATCAATAGACATGGATTCATCACTGAAAACAGTCCGACCATTTACTTCAATCCTGACAGGATGCTCTCCTTCGGGAAGCCTGAGGCGGGCTACAAATATTTGAGAGGGCAGCGTCAGCCAAGCTCGCAGGTCCGCCCGTTCGGTAACTGCACCTACAAGACTCAACAGGAAACCTGTAACACGTGAAATGCCACTGTTCTCTTCCGTAAGCTCCTCCACAAGCTGTTCCCCGGCCTCTGTCACGCCGGCCTTTACAGCCAGCCTGGCAACAGCTCTTGCGATATCACGTCCAGCCCGATCCTCAAGGTTCTTTCTGGCTATACCTGCAAGATCCTCTGCAAGGAATCCTTGAGCCTGCATGTTTCCTGAGGAAAGAATGATCGACCAGGATTCGCGCTTTTTGTCCGCTATAGCCGGCAGAGAGACTCTGTAAACCCGGTCGTTGAGAACAAAGGTATACGATTTCTCAATCCTGGGAGGGATAATCCCCACCTCCAGAATAACCACTATTTCACCATGATCTCGATCGGGGCCTTCGTTTTCCCAGCTCATTTCAGGCCAACGCGCGCAGTAGTCCTGATATACCGACTGCATTCCAAGCTCACTGGAAAGCCTCAGAATGTCGGATCTCACCCGCTGAGGAGCTGAGATTCCGTAATCCACCGCGTACGAAGAATCGTATACAGCGGTGCTGTTCCTGTAAGCTATCAGAGCATTATTGAGATCTCCCGCCTTTTCGTAGAGAATACCCATGAGGTATCTGATAAAGGCATCATCACTGTACCTGTTCTTATTCTCTTCATAACTCTGGTTAAGCACCCGCAGCTTGTCGTTAACCCTTCTGCATTCAACCAGGGCATCCTCCATATTGTTTTCAGAAGCGTAACTTGCTGCCAAGCAGTAATTTATAAATACCTTTTCGTAATCTGCCCCGCGGAACTCAAGGGCCAGATCGCTGCTTAGAAATGCCTCGATTTCCTGCCCAAGTTCAATTCCCCGCTGCTGATCGCTAAGCCTGTCAGCCTGAAGCAGCAGATTCTGCGCTGCTGCGAAATCACCTGACAGCCTCATCAGATTACCCAGTTCCATAAGGTAAAGAAGTCTGTTCCTGCCGGTAGAGTCAGTAAAATTTTCTCTGAATTCCTCGATGGCGAGATCAGGTCTGTCCAACCTCAGGCTTGAGGTTACTGGCCTCATTTCACTGGTATAATCTGTTGCGCAACTGCATATTGCAACTGCCAATGCAATTGCGGCTACCGTGAATGAATAACATGATCTGATCATATCTATGGTATCTCCGTTAACGGACTGTTCTTTAGGGGCTCAAGAGGACTCGAGGGCTGTTCCTACCACTCGATTATCTTCTTGATCTCGAGGCTTCCAATCCAGGATTTAAGAGCGGTTTCAACGTCGATAAGCTCAAGGCTGATCTGGTAGTAAATACTCCTGGTATCACCTGCTTCATCAACTATTGATCCGACACTGCCGGTCATGACAAAGTCTGCACCGATCTCATGACCGAATGCGGCGGCAGTTGCAGGTGAGGCGAAGACGATCTGATCTTCTCTTTCTGATCTGACTTCACCTCTACTGGCTCCGCCTGCTGCTATCTGAATTTCACCTGATTCCAGAAAAGCCTGTTCTATGGCATTCATGAAGATATCTGTGTTGATATGTTCCGAACTTTCGTTGAAGATTCCGCCTACAACAATTACGGGTCCAGCTGGACGTTCCTCCCTGACACCCCCGGCTGAGAAATCCGTAAGCCATCTGCCGCCGAGACACTGCGCGATCATTGAGTCAGCCACCATATGGGCATCGGTTTCGTTCCAGTATCCGCTGAGATCGGTCACAGTATCCGGATCGGTTCGAGTAACTTCTCTGCCTCCACAGCCGGCAATTAGAGCAATTACGGCAGAAGTCACAAGGATTTTAAATACGTTATTCATACTATATTCCTTTCGATTTCAGTTCCCACTCTGTTCAATCCAGGGTATCGGTACTACTCCCCGAAAAATTACGTTATAATATCCGCTCTCCCTCAGAGCTGTTCCCTCAACAGGAAGATCAAGCGGCTTGAATATCAGTGCATACGGAGATTGAAAATCTGAGATTGTATCGGGAGGCTGCTTCCATGCATCACGTGTCCATTCCCACATTATCCGTTCCTCAGGTGTCTGATTCTCAGAGAACATGGCCAGTCTTGCTGGAGATATTCCTATAATGCCGGAAAGGGTCATCGATATGAAATCCGAATAGGCATTCATGACTTCCCATGTGTCTTCAAATCCTATAGCGCCGGCTGAAGCAGCGGCTGCTATTTCCACCCTTGTGGGAAGTCTTTTACCTTTATCATAAAGGTAAAGCCTTGCAGCATCAAATGTAACTGAAGTAGCCGGAATATCAAAACATCCGGTCTGTACGGTAACGCCTGTTACTTCGCTCTGCAAATTCTTGTAGATAACCCATGGAGTGTATCTGACAAAGATGATGTTCCTGAAATCTTCTCCCATGCTTTCTCCGGGCATAAGCAGTTCTTCCTGTCCGGTAAGATAGACCGGTATCTGGTCGACATAGGATATCTCCCGGGCAAGCCAATCGAGAATATCTCTGCAGATAACAGGCTCTCTATCAATGAAAAAGGGAGCAACAGAGATACTCTCTCCGTCAACTGTTACGGTTGAAGGACCTATATACTCCATCCCCTCAGGGGGTCGGGGGATATCACAATCAGAACAGAAATCCCCATCGTTATCTGTACCGCATGCCGGACAGGTCCATGCGGAAACAATCGATACAAGAATAAATAGAAGATAAAGTATTTTCAAATCACATTCCTCCGAATTATTTTGTAAAAACTGACAGTCTTTCTAATGAAATATACCCGATCTCCATCAGAATTCAGCCCCGATGGTAATATTCTGCTGAGGTTTGCGGGAAATGCCACGTAAATCGGTACGCCAGGCGATATCATGCTTCAGTAGAAAGTAGCCGAGGTTGAATCTGTATCCGATTCCCAGGCCCATCTTCAGGTCATCGAGATGGTAACCTCCTTCAGTGGAAGCTCCATGAAAACTGGAAAGATCATCGAAGGCGCAGCCAAGATCGAAGAACATAACACCTCTTCCGTTTCTGAAAGTAAGCGGAAGAGGGGCATCAAGTGCCAGTGTATTTACGAAGGGCACTCTCAACTCCGCGGAAAAGAGGCCGTACCTGCGTCCCTGAATAGAGGCGTAATCATACCCCCTCAGTATGTCACCGTGGTTTGTATAAAAACCAAGAAGTTCATCTATGGTATCCACTTCTCCCCATAGCAGCCTGTGAGGAATTGAGCCGCCAAGAAAGAAATTTTGCGCATCGGATCCCCAGCTTGTTCCACCAGCCAGCCTTGTGGCGAATGTTACCCTCCGGGACACCCAGAGGTAATTTCTCAGGTCAAATAGAACTGTGCTGTAACTTGCTGAGCCTGAGATAGATGGAGCGTACTCACCTACGACGCTTAATCTGCTTCCAACCCGTGGACCTACACTTCCCCAAAGAGCATTGTCAAAGACAACCCCGGCTTGCGCCGAAAGGATATCCTCATCAAGATCTGCAGTTGAATTCCAGGTTCCGGTTCGGTCTAAATGCCTGTACTCCAGTGAACCGCTGATCCTGAATGATTGGCTGAATGGATACCTGACCATAGTAAATCCGCCCATATCAACATCTCTGACCTCTTCATAATGGCCATCGGAAAACCTGAACAGATGCCTGTATGATTGCCGCAAAAGACCGAAGACAAAATCGGTACGATGGGGAAGATAGCCATAGAAAACAGCGACATCTACATCACTGAGACTGCCTCCGTTCAGGTTCGTATTCACTACGATCTGATGGTGAGCAAGAATATCGCTGAGAATGAACTGAGTGTATCCGGAAATACCTAAATACGAGTCGTATGATGCCATGGCACTGGCGTAATCTATAGTCAGTCTTGGTGTGTAGGGGGAAATGCTGCACTGGAACGCATCTTCGCTGTACTGAGCACCATCTGACACAACAGCTTCATGAATAGGCTCAGATGAAGCTGTCAGTCCCTGAGATCCCGGAGTACCGCGTTGTTCTGATGTCACCGTTGAATCAGCGATTGGATGATATTCAGGAATGAGCTTGTTATGCGTTGCATCTGTAGTTACATGAAAGCTCCCGTGTTCACGAGCGATCACCCGTCTGTCTGTAATGTTGTATGCAAGAAAAACACCGTTTCCACTCCAGTCACTGGATACGAAAGTCAGTATATCGGAGGAATCAGCCCAGGAGGGGGAATCGATGGTTCGGTAAAGGGCTGTAAGGCGGACAATCTCATCGGCTCCATCCTGTAGCAGGTAAAGGTCAGGAAAACCGCTCATGTTTGACATAAAGAGTATCCCATCCGGAACGCTGATGGGATATCTGATCTCAGAAGAATCAGCCAGTACAGTAACGGATTCGCCTTCAAGGGTGTATTCAATTATTCTCGTCTCTCCACTGACCGATTCAGCAGCGCAAAGGATTCTGTCATCGATCCAGGATAGATCTCGTTCCCCTGATACATCGTCGCTGATCTGTGATAATTCCTGTTCAAGCATATCCCAGACGTAGATATTAAGCTGACTACTGTCCATGCCTGCAAATCCGATATACCGGCCACAGGGAGACCAGACCGGATCGCGGATCAGATCCAGTTCAAAGGGAAGGTTTTCCTTCTTTCCATCAGAACAGATGATAAGCTGATCTCCGGAGACATAATGCGCCGCTACGACTATGGAATCAGCAGATGGGGAAAAACTGCATATCCGATATATAGGTGATACTGAAACATCAAAGATACCTCCGGATACAAACGGTCTGTCTTCTAACTCACCCGTCACGGCCGACCTGACGGTCACTGCCAAATGTGCGTGATGATATTCAACACCGGCAATAAGTCTTCCATTTCTTGATATTATGGAGTTGATCTGCACTATTTTCTCATTATCGCTGTAAATGGCGTTTGCGATATCACTGGGACTCTCACCGCAGGCCAGTTCTGACCAGTATGTTTCCCGGGCCCATTCCAGGAATTTTTCATTGAATTGAGCACTGGACATGTTGAATACTGCATTGAAAGGGTTTCCAACTATTCGCTGTCCACCGGAAGAACCATCCGATTCCATGCTTGAATCGTAATCTCTTATACCTCGGGTGTTGATACGCTGAACGAATTCCCTGAACTTCTCCCTGCCATACCTTTCGTTCATAAAATGGTAAATTGCCTGTCCTTCACGGTAAACAATATAATCCCTTCTTCTGGAAAGCTCATCGATGGAAACGATCTGATTAGAGATGACCATATCTCTGAATTCTGCCTCGGAAGCCGCATCCCAGCCAAGGGATGTGTATTCGGCAAGACCCTCCATCATCCAGAGAGGAGTACCTCCAGTAATGATATTAAGCAGGGAACGCTTGTAAAGCATGTCGAAGATGAAAGCATGGTTAAGTTCATGGGCTACTACATGACGAAACTCGGACCAGTAACCTGTGAAGGGCACTACTACTCTGCCTTTATAAAATTCAGTGAATCCTCCAACTGCCTGTGATATTTCGTAGGGATGTATATCAGTCTGCCTGAAATCGCCAGGGGAAATGTAAAGCACAATAGGTATAGGTTCCTCCGGCATGTAATTGAACTCCTCGGAAAGCTTAAGCAACTCTCTTTCTGTATGTACAAGAAGAGTCTCCGCCGGTATTTCTCCTCCCTGAGGAAAATAGATGGTGAAATGCCTTCCGTGGATCTCCCACCATTCCTGTTCCCCTACCTGGACTTTGTTACGTCCATAGGAGGTTGCGAAACATATCGTGAATAAAACAGGCAAAAGAATGATCAATGCCTTTTTCATTTGACCTCCAGATAACACTGTTCAGGAATTCGTAGTTCGACTATACTGCCAGGGTTCCCGTTCGAACAGGAGTACAATGCGAATATACACAATTGCCATAATTCCGTTGCTGATCGCTCTTATTACTCTGACATCCTGTGATGAACCCGATTCCTATAGTGCTATTTCAGATAACATGAAGAGTGAACTCCGGGAATGGGCAGGAATCCTCGCGAGGTACTGGGTTCTGCCACCAGGAGACAGCCTTTGCCCCGGGAAGCCGGAGAACAGTGAATTACTCTCTCTGATACAGTCATGCGAATCGAATCCGGAAGCATGGGCTTACCTTTACAGCTGTATAGCCGATACCATCGCAATTCTTGAACCACCATCTCCAGCTTGCCAGCATTAGAGTACATGCGGCCGGGATGGTATTGCTGCTTGCGTATGAAAAGCAGGTCATGTATACTAATTTATTGGATGGTATATTTTGTTTAATTGTGTCTCGAATGGAAGGAAAAGACAATGAAAACATTAATAATAAGAGGTGGTTTTTTTTCATTGCTTCCGATACTGCTGATTGTTTCTATCAGTTCCGGTTCTGAACCAGGGAGGATTGCCCGACCAGCTGAGAGAACCGATGCTCGACCACCTGTTGAGTGGGCAACCCACAGAATTGGTAACATCGGCATGGCCATATCCAATATTGGAATGTGGGGTGATCCCTGGGGAGACTCTCTGTCATTGGAATGGCCATCGGAATCACTTAACAATTACCTTTGGGCAGGTGATTTATGGTCATGCTGTTACGGAGAAATCACGGCAGCAGTTTCTGCTGCCAGGTATGCCAGCTGTACCGCTTACGGCAATTGGGAATTCAGCCCCAGTGAAGGTTATCCCCTGATATACGAAACACCGGGTTCGAATGCTCCCGAACAGTCTGAATACGGAATAGATGACTGGGATGCCGGCAACAATCAATATCCCTACGGTCTTGGTGTATTTATTCAGAACTATACCTGGGACACACCGGGTTTTGATAATTTCCTTGCAACGGAGCTTACTGTAACCCATCATAGTGAACACGGTAATCCCGGTGTTCCCCTTGATGGCCTGGTCGTGGCCATCAGAGGTGACTGCGATATTGCCACAGCAGATACTAATCATTGCTATCTTGATGACATGGTCTACTACGATGGACATTCCATCTGGTGCAACGATCCTGATGCAACCTTCGAGTACGAATTCGATAATGGCGAAGATGCCAGTACGCAGGATTACTACGAATACCGGCAGAACCCTGACAATCCTCTTCCTCCCGATGATCCTGACAACATTTTCTACCACTACAACTATATTGGTGTTGATGGAATACCCGACAACGATGTAGACCAGAACGGCGTAAGCGACCATTTTACCATTCTGGCAAAGGTTGTTGCCAGCGATACTCTGTACAGGGAAGATCCCGCGTCTGGTGTTATTCTT
>DAOWFD010000355.1 GCA_030638185.1 Candidatus Aegiribacteria sp. | reverse complement strand
GTTTCGGTCATTTCCGGTAACGTGATGAAGACGCTGAATCGAATAGACGGTCTTTCCGACAGACTGGAGCTGTTCTCCATTCCCGGCGGAGGAGGGTGCGGCAAGATGGAACAGTCGGGCCTGCCCGTTGGTTTCGGCGGACCGTATATGCGTGTCCGCGAAATGAATGTGCAGTAGGGAGGAGACTCGATGAACGCTGAGAAGTATACCAGAAGAATAAGGGAAACCTCCGTGAATGTGGTTCAGACCAGGATTGACTCCGTAAGGCGCAGTGACATAGTCAAAACCGGGATGAGAGTGTTTGATGGCAAACATATTGGTGTTGCCGGCGCTATAGGCAGTGTCAACGGAAAGGAACTGGAAAAGAAGGCCGTAAAAGCTCTGCGCAGAGGAATAACGTATCCATGGCAGCCAGCCGGGAGCAGAATGGAGAAAATCCGGATTCCCTTCGATCTGCCGGACGAGAATGAGTTCATAATTGAGATGGAAGCGATACTGGAGGTTCTTCGCTCGAGGTATCCCGAACTGATCTTCTCCAACAGGGGAAGCCTTATTGAATCCACTACCGGAATTCAGAATGATCTGGGACTGGACCTGGAGTACATCACCAGACACCTGTCTGTTCTTCTCTGTTTCAAACACCGGAACTCGATCAGTGTGATGGACTGTTTCACCGGATTCGGCGGTGCTTTCATGTATGACAGGCAAACCGCAATCGAGGATATATGCGAAGTATGTGAGGCCTTCGAAAAACCCGCTGCGCTTCCGGGAACAGGGAAGATGCCGGTGATATTCTCCGTAAACGACAGGCTGTTCCTCAAGAAGATCATCCTGGATCTGAACGGCCATCAGTATGGTTCCGGCAGCTCACTGCTCTCAGGCAGGATGGGGGAGAGGATCTTTGATGAGAGCTTTTCCGTAATACAGACTCCGGATCATCTGATCCAGTCCGAGCCCTTCTTCGATGCCGAGGGAACGGTGAACGATGACTACATATATCCCCTGATCGAGGAAGGTGTTCTGAAAGCGGTCTGCACGGATAAGAGAACAGCTGACAGGTTTGATCTTCCTCTTACGGGGGCCGCAGGCTCCGAGTATGATTCTGTTCCATCCCTCGGTTTTCCTGATATGAGAATCAAAGATACGGGAAAGACACTTAAAGAGATTCTCAAAGGTGAGCAGGGCGTTTTCGCGATGATGGCAGGTGGAGGGGATTTTACTCCTCAGGGTGATTTCGGCACTCCTGTTCAGGTGGCTTTACTCCATGACGGTGAGAAATTCACCGGAAGGCTTCCCGAATTCCGGTTATCATCCAGTGTCTTCAGAATGTTTGGAGAGGACTACATTGGCAGCAGCACCGATTCGATTTCCAGGCTGACTGAAAGCAGGTGTATCGTTTCCGCAATGGATGTGGAGAAAATAGAATGATGAAAGTAGCCGTACTTGGCGGGGGAAGAGTCGGCAGCACTTACAACAAGGCCCCCGCCTGTGCCCCTGGAGCTAGTCTGCGAGCCCGACGCTGACTATGTGCCCTGGAGGGATGATGTTCCCGAGCTTGAGATTGGATAATCCGGCTTCATAGGAGCAGTGTGTACTAATGCGGGGTTTCATGTGGCTATCAACCGGTCATTTCATTGACGGGGCAGAGCATTAGCCAATATCATCGGTTTCAGGTGAAGAAACAGAGGGAAAAGGGACAGGTGAGCGATTATGGAAACCGATTCAGGAGGGTGTTAAATCCATGATTTCTGCGGGATCCTCCCCTGAATAAATTCACTCCATCTGAGTAATTGAAATTGTTTTCATTGTTTAATCACAGCTTCACAAACCTAGCGGATGATGATCTGTCTTCAACAACCCCTCGGACAATGTAGGCGCCGGATGGAGCCTCATGCCCGGAGGAATCACAGCCGTCCCAGAAGAAAATGCTTCCGTTCCTTTCAGAAAGCTTCCGTACAAGCTTACCTGAAAGATCGTAAACAAGAAGCTCAACACCTTCTGCATATACAGAGGGGACTTCGATGGATACTCCTCCACCCGAAGGGTTGGGAACAGCGGTGATCACGAACTCCTCAGTGCACTCACCGCCTTCGATCCCCAGGTTGCTCCAGTAGAAACGCACTTCCTCAAGAACAGGTGTCCCGAAACGGCTGTCACTGGTCATACC
>DAOWFD010000153.1 GCA_030638185.1 Candidatus Aegiribacteria sp. | reverse complement strand
GAGGTTCATTACCGGCCTTGGGATACCCGGGATAGGCAGAACCGTTTCAGGCCTTCTGTCCGGCAGATTTTCCGATCTTTCTAAAATGATGGATGCCGGTGTTGAAGAATTCCTTGACATCGAGGGAATCGGTCCTGTTCTGGCGGATAACCTGTATCGATTTTTCAATGAGAAGATAACGAGCGATGTGGTGAACAGGCTTTTGAATGCCGGATTCAAGCCCCGGGGCAGTAGTACCTGTGATAGTGGAAAGCCTCTTCTTGGATTAACAGTGGTTTTTACCGGCGGAATCTCTTTACCACGTTCAGAGGCACGGATAATGGCTGAGAAGGCCGGTGCGAAAGTTACCGGAAACATCTCATCAAGAACTGATATTGTAGTTGCCGGCCCTGGAGCTGGAGACAAGCTGCGGAAAGCTCGTGAACTGGGAATCAAGATAATAGACGAGGATGAATTCTTGAGGTTGATTAATTAGGGACGGAGGGAATTTATTTACAAAACGTGAATAATATGTACTTATGACCTGTGTTTCCAACATATTATTTCATATTATCAAATAAAAACCCTCCGTCCCTAATTAATTTTAGTTTGCCGCCTTGAATTTCTTCATGAATTCAACGAGAGCTTCAACACCCTCATAGGGCATCGCATTGTAGATCGAGGCTCTGCATCCGCCAACGGATCTGTGCCCCTTCAATCCGAAGAGATCGTTCTCAATACCTTCGGCTATGAACTTCTTTTCCAGTTCCTCGGATGGAAGGCGGAACGTTACGTTCATTAAAGACCTGCTGTCTTTCTCAGCAGTTCCCCTGTAGAAGTCATTGCTATCATCCATGTAGGAGTAGAGGAGACCGGCCTTCCTATTATTAGCTGCCTCAACAGCACTGATTCCACCCTGTTCAAGAATCCATTTCATAACAAGACCTACAACGTAGACAGGGAAGGAGGGAGGAGTATTGAACAGTGAATTCTTGCTCAAATGGGTTGCGTAAGAAAGCATTGTGGGAACTTCTTTGCGTGCCTGCTCAACCCAGGAGCGCCTGATGACAACTGCGGCAACGCCTGAAGGCCCGATATTCTTCTGGGCTCCGGCGTAAATGAGGGAGAATTTACCGAAATCAAGCTTCCTGGAAAGGAAATCGGATGACATGTCACTGACCAGCGGAACATCACCTGTTTCGGGGAAGTCTTTTATCTGAGTTCCCACCAGTGTGTTGTTGCTTGTGGTGTGTACGTATGCTGCTTCCTTCGTCAGGTTGAATTCCTTCGGAATGAAACTGAAATTGGAGTCCTCACTGCTGGCGGCAATATTCACGTTGCCGAAGAATTTTGCCTCTTTGACCGCCTTCTTTGACCATCCTCCCGTAACAACGTAATCTGCAGTCATGGAGTCCTTGAGGAAGTTGAATGGAAGAGCGCAGAACTGAGTGCTGGCCCCGCCACCAAGGAAAAGCACTCCATATTCGTCCTCTGAAAGCCCCATGATCTCAAGCATGTTCTTCTGTGTTTCACAGAACATCCTGTCGAACTGTGCGGAGCGGTGGGATATCTCCATTACGGACATTCCCATGTTCTCGAAGTTTACGACACCCTTTGCCGCTTCCTTCACCACATCGTAGGGAAGAGTAGCCGGTCCAGCGAAAAAGTTGAATACACGTTCGGGCATTTCTGTCTCCCTGGTTAAAGTAATGCTGTGATAGATGAAGAATATTCTCTTCCGGAACAGAGATGAATATGCATCCTGTAACCTGTAATCTGCAAGTGTCTGATTCAATAAACAAAGGTTAAGCTTTTGATGCTCTTGATAGAAGAAATACGCCAAGGGAGATATATACGATATCGGCTATACTTGCTGCAAGAAGCGGAGGAAAGGCTCCCTTATGACCCAGGGTCTGGCCGAGCCGAAGGAGGGAGAAAAAGATGAAAGCCAGGAGTATCGCCAGCCCGATGCTTGACGACTTGCCGCTTCTCGGATTTCTCAGGGCCAGAGGGGCTCCCACAAAAACCATGATCAGATTCGAGAGGGGGAAGAAGAACTTCAGATAGAATTCTACCAGGTCTCCCCTTGAGTCACCCCCTGCGTTATCAACGCTTGCAATATAGTTCCTGAGTTCGATGAAATTCATTTCCCCAGGTGCTTTCTGCCTTGATCCGAAATTTACAGGTGTTTCAGTTATTTCAGGGATAAGTAACGTATCAGCAGTTGAGAAAACCAGCGCTCCGGATGGTCCGAATATCCTGTCAGTAGTACCTATGCCTGTCCATGAGGAATCGAGCCATACCATTCTGTCCATATCAAGTCTCCGGGTGACCCTGCTGCTGTCATCGAACCACTCTATGGTAACATTGTCCATTATTTCGGTCTGGCCGTTGAAAAAACCGATATCCAGTATTGATCCGTCCGGTGACCTGTGGGCGAAATTACTTCTTCTCGAATAGTTTATCGGTTCCTGCCCGTCTATTTCGACCCTTTTCACCTGTGTTTGCTGGTATGTGGCGTTGGCTACTATGAAATCACCCACACCAAGCTCAAAGATGGATGTGAGACCTCCGACGATGAGCAGCGGCAGGAAGATCCTGGGTATGCTTATTCCAGCAGCCCTCATTGCAACCAGTTCATTTTTTCTGGAAAGGGATGAAATAAGGAATAGTGAGCTTAGAAGAACGGCTATAGGCAGGACCAGCACGATGATGTAGGGCAGTCCGTAGAAGTAGTACGTCAGAAAGGCGCCTACTGATACATCCTTGTCGACCCATCTGGTAAAATGGTCGAAGGCATCGACGCTTACGAAGATGACTACGAATGATGTAACTGCTACGAGTATCATCTTGATGAACCTCAATGCAAGATAAGCATCAAGCTTTCTGATAATCATATGGAACCGCTTTCCTTTGAACAGCCAGCAGTACCTGCTTCATGCTTCCTGCGGATTCTTGTGAAAAAAGACCTGACAGTTGCGGTGAGTCTACCCAGAGGTAGAGGATTGCCTTCATGCAGGCTCCTGATGGTGAGTACTGCTCCAAAGGCACCCAGTATGATATTCGGAAGCCACATTGAGAGGAATGTGGGCATCATTCTTCTGTCCGCAAGCTGTTCCCCGGCAATAAGGAAGAGGTAATATGCAAGAATGACCAGCAGGCTTACACCGAGGGCAATACCTGCACTACCCTTCTTGGTCGACAGTCCAAGCGGGATACCGAGAAATACGAATACTATACATGCGAATGGAATGGAGTACTTCTTCTGTATTTCAACCCTGTAACGGCTTATGCTCCGCTGCAATGAAGCTTTGCGATCTGCCAGAATTCGAAGCTCGCCGGAATGCTGCGCCAGGAAATTCCTTGAAAGATTGAAGCATGTTCGCGCATCAACGCTGTCAGGAGGCGGGAAAGTAGTTCTTCCAGTGAAGATCGTCGAATCATTGATTATGGTTAGAATGGGTCTGCTTCCTGTATTGATCAGTGAATCCTCAAACATTTCAACCTGTT
>DAOWFD010000373.1 GCA_030638185.1 Candidatus Aegiribacteria sp. | reverse complement strand
TCCTCTCCGTTCAAAGGCATGCAACAAGTAAAATTTCTTCCAGCAGTGATCTTTCTTCCCTTTCTACACTTGGATTCAGGGGCGAAGCTCTTCCAAGCATTGCTGCTGTGACCCATTTTACCATTCTCACTTCAGACGGACGTGACGGTTTTCGAATACGAATGGACGGCGGAATTCTCAGGGATGTTTCTCCCGCCGCCAGAACCAGGGGTACTACCGTAACCGCTGCTGGACTCTTTTTCAATCAGCCGGCAAGAAGGCGTTTTCTCAGGACGCAGGCTACCGAACTTTCCTGGGTGGAGAAATTCATTACCGGCTCCGCGCTAGCGAGGGAAGAGATTTCCTTCAGATTACTTCACAATGGAAATGAACTCTTTTATCTTCCAGCAGGCCAGTCCGTTCCGGAAAGGCTGCGCTCCAGATACGGTCTACCCGGGGACAGCAGGTACGTTAAGTCCGAAGGACAGTCTGAGAGAACATCCGTGAAGCTCATCTGGTTTCCAGACAGTCGATGGAACAGGAAAAGCCATCAGTATATTCTGGTCAACGGCAGGATGGTTTATACGGGTCTGGTCTCTGGTCCTGTCGACGCGGTTCTCGCCGGTCCGGCGGGTTATCCACTTTTGTACTGCAGCGTATCTGCACCTCCGGATGAAGTTGATGTTAACGTCCATCCGGCAAAACGTGAAGTAAGGTTCAGAAAGCCATCATCGATACGGAAAGCTGTTGAAACCGCTCTTGGCGAACTCCCCTCATCCAGAAAAAGCGGAATGACAATGTTAGCCGGCAGAAGAGATTCCATCGCTTCCTTCGCGAATGATACCCAGAGAAAGATATACACTGAAGATCTTTTCAACGCCTCCATGCGGGTGCAGTCTCCTGCTGCAGTCGATACTGCCGGGAATACGGAACAGGATTTCCCCATTGTACAGATAGGCAGGTCTTATCTTGTCACATCCACCGACAAGGGCATAGTTCTTATAGACCAGCACGCAGCACATGAAAGGATACTGTTTGAAACGGTACTGAACTCCATGAATAGTGATTCGGAATCAGGGCAGCAGAAACTTCTCCTTCCCGAGTATATCAGGCTTGATGCATCCGAGAGGGAGCAAATGGATGATTACCGAGCTGTCCTTAACAGGTCCGGATTCGAGTTTCACATCGATGGAGATACACTGGTTCTTACCGCTGTTCCCCCCGGAACCTTTCACGGGATAAGCGCATTGAGGGAAATACTCAGGTCCCTTCAGGATCCTGAGAATAAAGATATGCCAGTGCGTGAAAAGGTTGCTGCAGCCGCAGCCTGCGCAGGTGCAGTGAAATTCGGTGATCCACTTTCGCCTGTTGAGACAAGGCATCTGGTAGATCAGCTGTTTTCCACATCAGATCCATTCCACTGCCCCCATGGAAGACCTACACTGATTGAGATTTCCTTCAAAGAACTTGGCGAGAAATTTGGACGTTAGCCTGCCTGTACCGGTACTTACCGGGTGCACTGCCTCCGGGAAAACAGGGGTGCTTCTCAAGTTGAGACGGAAGCACGAAATAGAGGTTATAAGCGCGGATTCAAGGCAAATTTACAGGGGATTGGATATCGGAACAGCGAAACCTTCATCGGAAGAGCAGTCCGTCCTTGTTCATCATCTTATCGACTTCATAAACCTGGATGAAACCTTCTCGGCAGGGGTGTTCGCAAGGGAAGCATGGCGACTGATCCAAGAAATAAGAAGTAGAGATTCGATTCCAGTGATCGCCGGTGGAACGGCCCTGTACCTTTTGGCACTTACTGGAGGCCTTGATCCTATGCCTTCGAAGTGCAGCGGGGTAAGGGAAGGTTTGAAAGCTCTTGAACGGGAAGTTCCTGGAGTGTTGTACAGCATGCTTGAGAGACTTGATCCGACCACAGCCGGTATTACGGGAGATGGAGATATCAGAAGACAGGTTAGAGCGCTTGAGCTTTACGCACTGACAGGTTCAGTCCCGTCAACCCTGAGAAAAGGCGGAGATCCGATGCTCAGAAAGATATTCAAAATTGTTGGCATTGCCCTGCCAAGAGAAGAGCATCGCAGAAGAATAAAAAAAAGGACTGTAGAGATGATCAGGCAGGGATTGATAGAAGAAGTTGAATCCCTTCTGAGTGCCGGCTGGGGGAGGGAAAGCATTCTGGGACGGACCATTGGATACAGGGAAGTGCTCGATTTCCTGGATGGGACCATACCCTCTATAGCGGAGACTGTAGATGCCATAACCGTTAATACGTGGCACCTTGTGAGAAGGCAGAAAAACATGTTCGGGCGGTTTGAAGGAATAGTCTGGGTCGAGGACAACCCGGACCTGATCGAGAAATTACTGTTTGGTGAAGGAGGATCTTGATGGAGAAGAAGAGGGAACCGGGGAAAATACTTGAGCACATGCTGCTTGAGGAGGTAAAGATGGAATATATCGATTTCATCGAACCTCCTAATGAATGGAACTCCGAGCTCCATCAGAAGGAACCGCACATTCCTCCGGTACTTATTGAGGAGAAGTCCGGAATGTCTGATGAAGAGGAAAAAGAGTCCAAGGAGTACTGTCTCCTGG
>DAOWFD010000423.1 GCA_030638185.1 Candidatus Aegiribacteria sp. | reverse complement strand
CTCCAAGACAAGTGAGGAACGCAATAGATAAGTTCAATAAAGCCTATAGCGAAGATTGTAGTCCATTTGAGTGGAAAAAGGAAAAGGTACACCAGGTTACTCTCAAACGATGTTACGCTGATTTATGCAAGTAGGTACTAGAGCAGACAGTACTCCAGCAACTTTACGCATAGCACTCATCAGTAAATTCCCTCCTTCAGGGATTATTCGACCGGGATTGCCTCGAGCTCAGGAGAATGAAGCCACAGTGGAATAACAGGCATTATGCGAATATCCTTCAGGCTGTCAAGTTATAGAGTTTTGAAGCGTTAACAGCAGGATTGTATCCAATTTCTGGGCGGATCACAAAGCAACTACAGACTATCCCAATTTCGATGAAAACCCAGTGTCCAGTTATGCCTAGTTCTTGGGCACGTACAAATTAACGAAGTCGTAAACCGACCTTGTGAATGTGTACGTATTTCCTTGATCAGGAGTCATTACACGTGGTACCCAGACCCAGCTCTCGATGACATACTCATTTGGTGTGTCACTGTAAGCTCCACCCTGCATGATGATACCATCGTACCAATCCCTATCAGAGGCTGAGCTTGTTGTGGCATCAGTAGACTGTAATTCGGTAAAAACCCGATTGCGGCTACCGGGGAAGGGATAAAGCATGAAGTCCACTGTGTTTATTCATGTTCTACAATGCTCCGAAGCCATGGCGCAGATAGACTGAGTGAAGTTCCCTGACAATCCGGTACTTCTTCGGGGAGCGCCCGGCTTCTGGAACAAGAAAGGTGTGTTCGGACCCTGCATGGTCTTCGATGAGGGGAGCTACAGGATGTGGATGAGCGGCTGGTCCTCAGGACCACTTTTCTACCTTTGAGCATTGTTTCCTCCAGTATTCTGCAGTGTTATCAGAACTGGAGTATACCAGAAAGAACCGTAGTCGTTGTTACTCGATCTGGATCACATTCACACTATCAAAGATGTCCGGATAAGAGAAAACCAACAGCTGCATCCACAGATTTGATTATGTGAAAAAGTGGAATGTTTTTCGGCAATCCAGTGAAATCCAGGATTTCGTAGCAATGTGGTAAGTTCGATCTGATAATTGCGTAATGAGACTATTAATCCTAAAACCGGTAACGTTTTTACTGGATCTGAATCGTGGCCACGTCCCACCAGGCGACAGGATCTCCCGACATACCGTCGCCAACTGAAAATGGGTGTGGTCCATATGTTTCCTGCAGCTGCCCGTTCACGTGAACCATTACCGTAGCGTAGGAGTAGGAGTCCTCATCCATGCTGTAACAGTTGACCTGGATGATGTAGGGTCCACTCATGGGAGTCTCTGCCGTGAATGTCTCCGGTCCGAACCCATCCACATCATCTATATCGAGGAATCCGTCAGAAATGGAGGTAGATTGCCAGCAGGAATGCTCCATTGCGGGGTTATAGACGTGGAGATCCAGATCGGATGTGGGGCTGTTCCATGTAAGAGTGATCTCGATTCCGGGAACCGAGAAATCACCATTGATGGTGATAGGGTTCGATACTCCGGTATCACCATTGTGACTGTTGGCACGGAAGGAGATGACGCTGGGTCCTGAAGGTATGGAGAGCTCCACGCTGAACTGCCCGTTCTGTACCGCTATTTCCCTGTCCGACCCGTTTAGGGTCAGTATGGCCGTTGTTCCCTGGAAGGGGGAGGTGTTCCCCTCTCCATCCATAAGAGATATGCTTCCGGAGATATTGATCACATTGTCCGTGAAAGCCTGGTTATCGGTGAGATTATGACTGAACACGGGCAAAGGAGGCTGAGGCTCTCCGAGATCCGCATGTACCCGTCGGGATTCTCCCTCCGCTATATCGAAACTTGTGACATACTCGTTGTAGCCCTCAAGGAATACTCTGAGGCTGTGTGAGCCCGGTTGGAATCCTGATATTTCTGCGGGTGTGACCTGCCCGGTGTTGGCCCCGTCCAGGTATACGGTTGCCCCTGACGGATCCGAGGTCACATGGATGAGTGTGTCACCCTCAGTCTCATCGAGGTAAAATCTCACATCCGCGAACCCTCCCCATGTCTCAACCAGGATCGGCTGCGTGTAGATGTCGCCCTCGAACTCTAGCTCGACCACCGATGGCGAATTGTAGTGCAGGTAGCCATACCGCGTGAGATCGAACCACCACTGCCCGGGCTCGTCCGTTACGCCCTGCCAGAGGTCCTGATCGGACGCCACCGGGATCCGAACCTGAAGGTTCCTAACCCTGGGATCCCCAACCGAGTCTCCGTAAACCTGTACACGGATCTGCTGCCTGCTGTTGAGAAGGTCGGCGGCATTGTTCAGTTGCTCGAGCATGTCCAGTTCCTGATAGAAACGAACCCTGTCCTCCAGCAGGTAGGTAGCCGCCTCCAGGACGGGAAGGAGTTCTTCCCTTTCCTTACCTATCAGGCTGGGACGAAGGTCATCGGGACATGGGCCCTGAAAAAACCAGAACCCACCGATGTTGTAGAAGTCATCGTTGAAGAAAGCGTTCAGGTAGAGGTCCACCTTCTCTGCCAGAGCGTTCTGTACGACTTCGGAGCTGAGCTCCGCCGAACTCATCACCGTCCGAACCATGAAGTCGTTCCACTCCAGCTGGGTCATCCGGTGCAGATTATTGAAGCGGTTGTACTCATGGTACTTCCTCCACCAGAGGTTAAACCTCGCCTGGACGGCGGCCGTTCCGAATCTCTGGAGGGAATAGTTCATCATGAAGATGCCGATGTTGGCGATTTGCAGCCCCTGCCAGCCCCATTTGCCCACGGAGTAGCTGAGCAGGCTCTGGAGCAGATTGGCTTGGGCCTCCCGGTTCGTTGTCGAGGTATCGGAGACCTCCAGCGTGAATCTTGTCAACGCGGCAAGAAGCCCGATCTCCCCCGAGATGGCGTTGAACCTCTCCAGCTCGGAGACTCCAAGGACCTGCTCGAGGGCGCTGGCGGGCACGGAGACCAGGTCGAAGGCCTCCGTAAACATGCGGGTGCCGGCCAGGACCGCACTCTCTACCGATTCAGGATCCTGCGTGAGGCAGTGAGCCTGGAGAATCTGCTCGGCCCACTGGATATCAATGACCGCTGCCATTTCCAGAGGCTCTCTGTCGGTGACGCCCAAGGTCATCAGAGGGTGTGGAGAGGGAGGGCACTCGCCAATGCCGACCACCGAGAAATGGTCGAGATAACATACCAGGGCCATGGCCTCCGAATCGTACCGGCAAGGCACATTCTCCCAAACCCCGGTCTCCTCGTTCATGTGCATGACCCAGAGACCGTTCGACGGGTTCATGGTACCTCCATCGATCTCCTCCTCACACGACATGGTCACCTGAACTGGCTGACTCAGCTGCCTGCCACTCTGGAAATCGACGTTATAGGCCGCTGTTAGAGTGCCCGGCACGTCAGTCAGCTCGAGGCTGTCGAGCCTCAGGAGCTCGAGGCTGTCCTCCCACGGAGCTTCTCCCGCTGCGAAGCGAAAGGTTACCTCCTCGCCGAAGCTCACAACCGCCCCCTGCTGGTATACAACTGGAGCGATGGTGTCTTGGTCCCCGCCCGAAACGGTCTCTGACCGTTCGTTTGACCAGAATAGAAGCACGGCTACCTGAGCAAGCAGCACCATCGCAAGAAGAAGGATGCATACGGTGGAGCCGCGGGGCCGTGAGAATCTCATCGATGCTGCCACATGATCACCCCCGTATGATTTTGAATAAGCGGTCCAATAGCTCCAGAACATCTCCATATCCTACCTGAAACTGACCATACCTTCTGGTAAATCAGCAGTCAAGCACAGTTGCCTATATATCCGCATTAAAACGCACTGGCAATGCGACATGAAAGCACACGCTCTCACGTAAATCGGACTTGTTTAATCTTATCCTACCTCGACCTCTGGGACATCGTCCTCACTTGGCCATAAACTTTCGTATGAAAGTGCCAACCTCATTCGCTAGAATGAGGCATAATCTGCATAGGACTCACAAACTTGTTCCAGCGGCTGCGATGGTGGTCTGGGATCTTCCCGCAAGTCAAGGCGCTTGAGGTTGCGCTTGATCACAGAGGACAGCTCGATGAAGGACTTTTTACTATTGACCTATGAATCCGTTGGGGCGTATATATTAACATGATTGATCCTCAATTAATCAAACCTGTAAATTCATGAGAGGGTTGAAGTTATGGTCAATGAGTGGTATGTATTCAAGGAACAGCAGCGAAAGGGTCCCTTCACCTGGGAACAGTTGCTAGAACAATCTGACTCTGGAGATATCGAACCCGATGATCAAGTCTGGTCCGATGATACTTCCGGTTGGGTCCCCGCCAGCGAAGTAAAGGGACTTTTCAGGACCTCACCTCCACCTCCACCACCCCCGATTCAAGCTTCCTCTGTCCCAGAGGCTCCCTCTGTTTCCGAAGCTACCGATGTCCCAGAGGCTCATTCTGTTTCCGAAGTTACCGATGTCCCAGAGGCTCCCTCTGTTTCCGAAGTTACCAATGTCCCAGAGGCTCCCTCTGTTTCCGAAGTTACCAATGTCCCAGAGGCTCCTTCTGTCTCAGAGACACCCTCTGAAAAACCTGAAAAGTCACCTGAGAATATTAAAGTACCTGCATTCAGGAAAACCACGGAGAATCTCGCTGTGAAGGGTGCTAGATCCCAAACGTCTATAAGCAGCTTTCTCATGATGCTGTTCCTGTGTACAATACCCATATTGAACGTCGTACTTCTCCTGATCTGGTCATTCAGTTCCAAAGTAAGTACTATCAGGAAGAACCTGGCCAGGGCTCTGCTTATCTGGGTTTTGATAATCGCCATTGTATGCGTAACAATCTACATGGCCTGGTATTTTTCGATTATCTGAACGATATCCATTTACTACTGAAACGTTTGCAACCTCAAGCTTGATCTGATCTCACTTCATCCCTGATTGGTAAACATCATTGAAGCAATGTGTCCTGATTTGTCCTGATTCAGCAATTCAAGCGATTGTCATCCGCTTTTGTCACTGACTGTTAAGCAATTCTGGTGGTATTGCTGGTTCCCGGGATCTCACGGGAAAACATCAGAAATAGACGGAGCGTTTGTGACACATATTTTCTTCGGTGTTGAAAACAGCGAGGCGCAAATCAGACAAACAGTAACCAAGATGTACCTCCATAGGTGATTCCTGATTATGCAACCGAAATCCCCGAGAGGACAGAACCCGAGAGCATTGACAATTAACAATGTCTTTCCATACTTGATTCACTGCTTCTGAATTAAGGAGGATCGAATGATAAAATTCTTTGTTCCTCTCATATCCTTTCTCGCACTCACCGGGTGTGATGGGCTGAAGAACCGGATTCTTATTAAGAACGATTCAGCCCTTATCTGCTCTGTAATGACCGTAACCGTCTGCGACAGCACCTGGACCATTCACAGCATGGCACCTGGAGAACAGTGGGAATCTACAGTGGTGTACACCAGAGATGACCACTTTCAGGTTCTGGTAGAAATGGATGATGGACAAACACTTGAGGGACATTTCGGCTATGTGACCCATGGAATTACCGGAGACTTAGTAGAAATATCCTTTACAGGAGATTCCATATCTTTCAGCCAGTCGATAAGCAGCTACTGAGAATAAGACACCCTGTATTGACAGGCGTGAGGAGAAGATCATGCATAACGATATATACAAAAGGCTTGCCGAACACCTGGACGCTGGTCCTTAAACCCGGATTCGAAGAGTATGACATGCCCGCAAGCATGAACGATACATGGAAGAGGATAAGCATTGACAGGGCTGAGGCGACTCGATGAAAGTTTCATGGTCTTTCGAGCGGCTGACAGACAGGACAGATGAAGCTGCTGGTACTTCCGGTTTTTATTTTCTCGATAGCCACGCCGCAGACCGGGCAGGGCTCTCCCTCCCTGTATCCTATAAGGATATCATCAATTGAGAATCT
>DAOWFD010000089.1 GCA_030638185.1 Candidatus Aegiribacteria sp. | reverse complement strand
TTATCAATGACTCGTGAAGATCTTCATAGATGCATTATGCTTGAACCTCTTGAAGGACAATATGTTACTTTAATGATATCAACGATTATAAACAGCAATCCCTCTCCTGAACTTTCTGATTACATTTTTTCCAGAACCGGAGGTAATCCCTATTTTATAGAGGAAATGTTGAAATCACTGATTAAATGCGACTCCCTGGTCTGGGACGGTAGCGAATGGCTATTTGACAAAACAAAAAGTACTGTCATTCCATATTCCATTGAGAGCGTTGTGCATCAGAAACTTGATCTTTTAAGTAATAAAGCCCGTAACCTTTTTGAATATGTATCTGTGATCGGCAGGAATTTTGATTTCAACCTTTTAAAGAACATAACCGACATGAACGAAGGATATCTCTTTGATCTTCTGGATGAGATGCTGGAGACAAGGTTGCTTGTTGAAACAGGCAGAGAGCATTACCGTTTTCCAGAAGATATCATAAGAAAGTCGGTTTATTCTAAAATCGGTAAAGCAAGACTCAGCAATTATCATCAAACTGTTGGTGAGGAACTTCTTAAGCTTCACAGTGATCTACCTGAAAGTGTGGTAGAGGAGTTATCCCTTCATTTTTACCTGAGTGGAGAAATGGAAAAAGCGGTAAAATACAGCCTGATAGCCGCAAACAGGGCAAAGGACGCTTATGCTAATGAAGATGCGATAAAGTTTTATAATATTGTTATTGAATGCCTGCCTAAATCTGAAATAGAGGAAAAAGAGACTAAAAGCATTGAGTGTCTAAGGAACCGTGCTGGAATCTACAGATTAATTGGGAAAAAGGACAATTCCATTAAGGATCTGGAATCAGCAATAAGCAGATCAGGAAATATTGGAAACAGGAAATCTGAAGCAGATTGCCTGATTGAATTAAGTGAAATTTATATTGATAAAGGTAAATATGATGGAGCTCGGAAACATATTGAAAAAGCACTGAAAATCTACAGGGATCTGAATGACAATGATGGCGAAGCAATCTGCTCTATTCGTTTCGGAACCATCTGCTGGTTTTCAGGTGAATACACTAAAGCACTTGAGTTTTATCAGCAATCACTGAAATCAATGGAAAAGGCAGGCAACCGCAAAGGAATAGCATCAAGTTTGAACAATATCGGTATTGTCTATTATTCTCTTGGTAATTATTCCGATGCTCTGAAATTCTCTCTTGATGCACAAAAGATAAGACAGGAAATAAGTGATCGAGAAAACGAAGCAATCAGTCTCAATAATATTGGAGCAGTCTATATGAATATTGGTGAATATTCCAGGGCGCTTGAATATTATAACCTATCACTGGCTGTTTCTGAAGAAATTGGAGATCTTCAAAAAATTTCATTGAATTTCAACAATACAGGCGGTGTGTACCTTATGCTCGATGAATGGCAGAAAGCCCTGGAGCTCTTCAAGAGTTCATTGAAAATAAAAAGAGCTATTGGAGAACAGAAAGATTCTGTTTCTTGTCTTAACAACATTGGAAATATCTATGGCTCGATCGGCCTGTATTCCAGGGCGCTTGAATACTACAGAGATGCTATTTCAATAGCCGATGAAACAGGTAACCGCATGGATAAAGCATCGTGTCTCAACAACGCTGCAGGTGTTTATATCGAGCTGGGTGATTACAGCGAGGCTGAAGAATTACTTCAAGACTCCCTCCGGATACAGAGAGAAATCGGTGATAGAAGTGGAGAAATATCATCGCTGGTCACATTAAGTTATCTGTTCATTGAAACCGGTAAACTTTCTGATGCAGAAGATTGCAACAACAAAGCCTGTTTACTAACTAAAGACACAGAATCGGATACACATGCAGCAAGTGTGTTGATCAACCGCATCGAGCTTCATTTGAAACAGAATGTCTTACAGGATATGGCTGAAGACATCGAACGGTTAATTTCTCTTTCTGAAAAACTCGGTTCGAGGGAGAAAAAAGGAAGAGCCTTGACACTGTCCGGGCGTTTTCTTGCCCGGAAGAAAAACTGGGATGATTCTGAAACCGCTTTCTCTGAGGCAATCAGTATCTACTCTGAACTGGAATACAAACCCAATCTCGCTGAAGTTTGTTTCTATCAAGGTCTTATGCTTGAAGCAACAGGTGACACCAAAGGTTCAGAAAAACAGTATAAAAAGGCTGGAAAAGTTTTCAGAGAACTTGGCGCAAAAGAGTGGATTAAGAAAGTCGATGCAAAGCTATATGCAGAATAGGGCAAAAGCGAGAAACTATCTGCTCATCGCTTAAAGCAATGTTATGAACTGGTTCCTCTACCGGTTCAGAACTACCTGGCAGCTGAAATCGATCACGTGCGGATAAATATCCGGCGTGGAAGTTCTGTTCTGGAACTGAGCTGCAGTTATGGGAGAGTTCTCAGGTATATCGCACCGACTGCTGGAGTTATAGCTGGTGTTGATATATCACAGGAAAGCCTGCATCTGGCGTAAAAATATCTTACTGGATCAGATAACGTACTGCTTGCATTAATGAACGCAATAGAACCTGGATTCCGTTCCGGACTGTTTGATCTTGTATATTGTATACGAAATGGTGTATCAGCTTTTCATGTCTGTCGGCGAAAACTTCTCGAATCTGCAGTTAATATTACAAAAAGGGGTGGGTTAATACTGTTTTCAAGTTATGCTGAAGAATTCTGGGAGCACCGTCTTGAATGGTTCCGGATCCAGGCTTCAAACGGCTTGATTGGTGAAATTGACGAATCCTCCACAGGCAACGGCGTAATTGTGTGCAGGGATGGCTTTCATACCATAACTCTTTCAATGCAGGATCTTTCAGAGTTATCAAAATGTCTTGGTAGGAAAACAGTGATTAAAACAGTTGCTGAATCAAGAATATTCTGCGAGATCACTGTATAATACTATCTGAAAGCCAGGGCATAGATCTAGATTGTTGAAAGTAGATTAATATTATTCTGCACTAGTGTCCCATCATAAATCGAAGAGCGACAACTGGTTAGAAATTTTATTGTCTTCGAGTTGTAATTCGCTATTCCTAAGTAGTTGCGACAGGTCATTATAATCAAATGTTGAAACGCTTAAAACCTGTAGAATATTGTAGAGACTATGATCTTCAAGGTCAAGTCTCTTTCGGATAATTGCGACCAACACGTAAACCGATACAGCAATCCAGATCTGGGTTTTTACAGCATTGATTGTATGGCCAAATAAGCTCTTAATCCTGAGGTGCTGCTTGATCCACTTAAAGAACAGTTCGATCTTCCAGCGAGCCTTGTAAAGATCCGCGATTGTCAGGGCAGAGAGCTCGAAATTATTGGTAAGAAATACGAATACTTCCCCGTCTTCCGGATCCCTGAACCGAATCCTGCGAAGAGGAGCGGGATACATCTCGAAGCTCTTCTTCTCTTTTGCGATAACTGTCTGGTCTGACAGTATTCCCACAGAGGAATCCTTTGGATGAGAGTATCTACGCTTAAGTTTGATGTCACTCTTGGCCTTGGTTACGAAGAATGCACCGCTGGTTGTAATCCTGTAGAGCCGGGAGAAATCCATGTATGCCCTGTCCATTACGTAGTATGCTCCCGGTTCAACGATGAGCTGATCCAGGAAGTTGACATCGTGAGGTTTGGCCTCGGTGATGTCGATGAAGGTGGGGATGGAGCTGGGTAGCTCCATGACAGTATGAAGCTTGATGCCTCCCCTTGTCTCCCTGAACTCAGCCCAGGGGAAGAGTGATAGCGCGAGGGATATAGTGGTGGAATCAAGCGCATAGACAGGCTCGCTGATCTCTTCGCTGAACTTCTCTCCAGCGTAGAGCTTTCTGGCAATGTCGATGAGAACCTGGGCAAACTCAGCATAGATGCGCCAGTCCCGAGTCATATTGGCGTTGGAAAGATTGTTGCGAGAAACCCCACCCCGGATGCCCATATGGTAGAGCTTGTTCCGATGTGCTCTCAGACAGGTCACAATGTCCCGGAGACCATTCCTGTAGGTGAGCTGGCCGAAGGCCATGCAGAGGAACTGGCTTCTGCAGGTGAAGTGCTGCACATTGTAATTGCCGGAGTACTTCCTTACGCAACGATCGAAAGCCTCTCGGGGCAAGTAATCCATCAATTGCGAGAAGACGAAACGTCCTGAATGCATACATCCTCCATCCGTAGTAGATTAGAGAATATGAAGGAAATGCGTTCAAATCGTGTGTAACGAAATGTCTCTCTATGTTAATGTTAACTAGCCCGATATAGAATTGATGAAGCGCAACGTTGGGACACTAGTGATTATTCTGAATCATAACGATATTTAAAATTAAAAAAACACAAAAATATAACTCTCGCAATACTTCGAAATGGATTGCACGCTAAAATCATTTCATGAAAACTACCTTAACGAATTCGCGGTAGAAATGCTGGTTATCAAGGGCATCCCCCGCAAATATAGGGAGACTGGATTTCTCGCCATATCAGAATCAGCTCCCGATATAGCTTTTCTGTTCGCTTTTTCTCAGTTTCTTCATCTGAAGTAAAGAATACCGTCAGTAATATTCCCGGTCAACGTCATTACTGGCCAATTTACGTTAGAAACCCTGTCCAGAACATGAAAGAAGTACTCATACACACCCGGATGTTGACGAAATATCGAATGATGTTATAATACTTGAGCAGTTGCTCAAGTGTTCAATAGAATAAGAGGTAATTGTGTGATTGAATTTATTAATGCGTTATGGAGTACAGTTACAGCCCTTGCGCCATCACTGATTCTCGGGCTGCTGCTGGCAGGACTGCTGCATGTTTTCGTGAAGAAAGAGAGGGTACTTTCCCATCTGGGAGAACCTGGATTTAAAAGCAGCGCTAAGGCTGCTCTTGTAGGTGTTCCCCTGCCGCTCTGCTCCTGCGGAGTATTGCCTGCGGCACTGGGTCTCCGAAGGGACGGAGCTTCCAGGGGCGCTGTTACGTCATTCCTTATAAGCACTCCCCAGACTGGAGTAGATTCCATAGCTGTAACGTGGTCGATTCTCGGATGGCCAATTGCACTTGCAAAGGTTATTGCGGCCTTCGTTGCGGGTCTTCTGGGGGGAACTATAGTCGATAGAATCGGGAATGGAAGTGAAAACCAGGGAAAAGCACCGGTATGTACCGATATCGAAACCGGTTCGCTTCCCCATCGGATCTGGAACTACTCATTCAACAGCCTTTTCCGTGATATCTACGGATGGCTTGCCTTCGGAATAGTGGTATCCGCGATAATAACCACTTTACTTGAGCCAGGGCAGCTGTCACAGTATACGCTTCTCGAAGGTCCGCTGGGACTGCTGGCGGCACTTGCAATCGGAATTCCCCTTTACGTCTGCTCCATCTCATCTGTCCCTATTGCGGCCGGTCTCATATACGCCGGATTTCCCGTGGGCAGCGCTCTGGTGTTTCTTATGGCCGGTCCGGCCACGAACGCCGCAACCATGGGCGCAGTTCGCAAAACTCTTGGATTAAAAGTTTTTCTGGTTTACATATTGACCGTAATAGCTATCAGTCTTGCTGCAGGAGGAATCCTTAACTCGCTCAGCGTTTCAGTATCCCAGCCCTACCATGCCGGGCATGGTACGGATTCGATTACAGGTTTACTCAGCGTTGCCGCCGGAGTACTCCTTACTTTGGGAATTGCCTGGTTCGCCTTCAAAGAATTTCCTAACCTCAGGCTGAAATCCACTGGAAAAGGTAACACAGTGACGTTAAATGTTGAGGGCATGAACTGCTCGAAGTGTGAGATGGCCATCATAAGGGCTCTTAATGAACTGACGGGAATACTCGATGTATCTGCCTCGGCCGGGAAAGGTACCGTCGTAATAGCCATGGACGGAAACTCCGGATTTGACAGAAGAGAAGCTGTTCAGGCAATAAGGGAACTTGGTTACGATGTAAGGGAGGGAAAATGACCGGTCCACAAGAAAGTCTGCAGGTTGATACCGAAGAAGTTGAAGTTCTGGCTGAACTTTTTCATCAGATGGCTGATCCAACCAGGTTGTTTCTTCTGATGTCAATGTTCTGCGGTGAGAAATGCGTTTGCGACCTGGCGGAGAAGACGGATGTAAGTGTTTCTGCAGTTTCCCACCAGCTCAGATCCCTCCGGACAGCCAGACTTATCAGAAGCCGCAAAAAGGGAAGGCATGTGTTCTACAGGCTGGATGATGACCACGTGAAGGACCTTGTCTCAAAGGGGCTTGAGCACGTCAGGGAATGACTTCCCTCGAATACCTATTCCGATATATGAACTACTTCCATCGAAGGGCTTATCCAGGTCTCCAGAAGGATGCGGTAACCTCCGATTATATCCGATGTTCTGGGCCCCCCCCAGTAATCGGTGACCACCCAGATGGAATCGTGCAGATTCATGAGACTGTCTACAGCGGATTGCACACTTCTTCCGGGAACGAGGTGCTCGCTGTAGGGATCTTCGCCACCAAGGGCGGTTCTTGGAAGGATGCCGGATGAGTAGTAGTCCCATGCCAGGCCTCCAGATTGCGCTCCCAGAACAAGGATGCTTTCATCGCCCGAGAATCTCTCTTCAACAAATTCCACGGCTCTTCTCCAGTTTGACCTGTGGTACGGGAAGCTGCTGATATTGTAGTACGGAAGCAGCATGATCGCAGCTGCAGCAAGCATGACGGGGCCGGAAAGCTTCCATCTCTGAGATGCCGCGGCAACAGCAAAACCTAGCGGGATCCAGAGGATGGTCAGGTGTCTTACAGTCGGGTCTTCCTTAAAGAAGATCAGAAAGGGAATTGAAAAGAGAAGGAACAGCCATATTCTGAATTTCCTGTCAAGCAGATTCCTCAGGAAAAGATTAAGAAGCAGAAAAAGGTTTCCCGCTCCGAAAAAGAGCCAGAAGATTATCTGCTTCCTGTCATGGATCATGTCATGGCCGGCTTCAAGTAACAATCCGCCTGGAATGAGCCTGACGAAGACAGTGGGAACCCTGACCAGGAAACGGTACCTGTAAACGGCAGCCATATCCATGGCGGCCCTGCTCATTCTCTCAGCCCTGAACGCGGTCTGCTTCAGCATCAGTGCTGCAAAAGGAGCGTAAAGAACCATGAAAATGACCGATACCAGGGCAAGCTGCCTGAAAGGAAGCCGTTGATTCCGTGGAACCGTGAAGTACAGGGCAAATCCTGCGGCAATGAACAGACCGAACATGTGTTGGACAAGCATACCAATTAAAGCAATCGGAACGACGAGGTACAGCGCCTTCCTGCTGCCGTTCCATGCTCTGTCAACAACATCGATGAAAAGGAAACCGAGGAAGGATATTACTCCGTACAGCCATGCTTCCTGACCCATCGATACCGCATAGGGAGAAACCGACCATATCAGACCCGCCCAGAAAGCTGATCTGAAGCTGATTCTTCTTGCAACGAAACACATGAGTGGAATTGCTGCAAGAGCGGAAGCAAAGGCAGGGATCATACGAAGGCCGACTTCACTCTGCCCGAAGACAACTGTAGAGAGTTGAATGAACAGAAAAGCCAGCGGTGGATGTGGAGAACCTGCTATGGACAGCTTAACAAGATCGACAGGGTTCATACCCATGAGCCCGGCCGCATAGGCTTCATCAACCCAGAGGCTCTTCGATCCGATCTGAATCAGCCGGAGTGTAATCCCTGCGATAAATACCAGCAGATACGACAACCAGGGGTTCTCAGAGATCAGTCTGCGGTATTTCCTCATGCATCTCAAATTTCTACGGTTAGTTTACATGAACAGCTGTGTTACTGAAATCTCATGATAATTCAGTCGCAGCAGAAGCTGTCCGATCCAGCCCATTGGTGCTGGAGCTTGAATCTAACGGATGTATCAGCGGATGGGTATATCCTGAAGAAACCTGCACCCTCCTCCGCAGACACTCCAGGAACTGCACGATGTACAGTCTGAACTCCTGTTGCTGTCACGGAATTCCTCAACGAAAAGAGAGCGGGACAGTTCCTCAAAGGGTTTTTCCAGAAGGCTTCCGATGGTGTGCGGGCTCTGCTCGCATACTCTCAGCTCTCCGAGGGGGCTTATCGCCCATTTTCCCGCCCCGCATATGCATGATCCGAACTTAATACCGGGGTAATAAATGTGATGCAGCAGGCAGTTCTCTACTGGAATGGCTGCGTATACCGTCATTCCGGGGGACATGAGTGACCTTTCGCCGGCGCTTTTCAGGGCGGAATCAAGTTGTTTGAGTGTTGGCAGAAGATGCCTGTTCTCAAGGCCTGTTCCGCCCGGCACGAATCGGTTGAGAGCTACCGCGTCTGCCGAGAATGCGTAGGCAAGGTCAACAACCCGCCCGGCATCACTGGAATTCCTTGAAGTTATGATATGTGAAACGGTCAATCTGGCTCCGGAGGATGCAGCGGCAAGCATTG
>DAOWFD010000299.1 GCA_030638185.1 Candidatus Aegiribacteria sp. | reverse complement strand
GGACGCACGCAAGAAGGCCCATTCCGCCTCCTCCCGTAAATGATGGCATATGGTAGATGCCATCTTTATCCTCAAAGAGTGCTCTTTCTTTCTGAATCCGGCTGGAAGTTTCATCGGGTGATTCAAAACGACAGCGGATTTCTTCAATATCTCCTCTGAGGGGGGGATACTCCGATTTAACAACGATTTCATAACGTTTATCTGTAATGCTGATGTGCGCTGCTATACTCACCCAGTTGCTGTTAGATGTTAAGCCCAGTCGACCAAACCTGTCCCTAAGATTCATGGACAACCACTGTGGAATGCTGACGCCAAGGAAGTCTTCCAAACGGGTGACAGAATCCTGAGAAGAACTGGAAGAATTTCTCAAACTATAGTCAGGCCACAGAGCACTTGTTCCGATTGCCGAAAGCATCTCCTCCCTGGTGAGTCCGGTCTTCGTTCCAAGCAGATAGCAAACGGGAGCGGTGATAGCGTTGGCGGTAAGTTCCATCAGTATCCATTTAACACAATCATCAACACTTGTGGATAGATGTCTGTTCAGGAATTCCATTACAGGATCAAGCTCATCGATTATGGCAAAAGTGAAGGCTTCAGGTTCTGTGCCATGGTTGAAAACAATATTAAGATCCGGGTAGAAATTCTGTCTCAAGTTCATACCGGTCTACACTTCCGCTTGAATACCTTCATGGGGCAAATGCGGTTTACGCTTTCCGTATTATTCCAACAGGTGTACTTGCTGTTCCCTGGCCCAGGGGATTATCACTGAGGATTTCAATCAGGAGATTTTTATCAAGCTCCGGAGGGAATACTCCCAGAATATTGCCACCGAGGTCGTTTAAATCAACAACCGCTACGCTGCAGTCAAAGTGTTCTGCAATTGTTCTGGAGACTCCATCGGGATTTTCAGGGGCAAGGCTTACTGCTCTGTTGAATGGTGGTATTGTTCCGCTGGTAGGTCCGTCAATTGATCTGGCTTTTGTCCCGGCTATCCGATAAAAGTCTCCCTTTCTGCCGAACAGTTTACCCAATACGCTCACGAAAGCTGCAAAGAGAATCCTTGGTGTTCCACACTCAGTAAGGGCACATTCCATCGTCTCAGGCATTCCCAGCCCTATACCTCTGGGTGTTTTTGTTACGAATCTGCTTAACAGTACGGCAAGCCGACGCGGCTTCAGAGAGTCGTCATCCAGCAGGTAATATCTCCCTTGACTTGCGCCTACGGCTTTTTCACTTACGAACAGAATATCATCAGGCAGCAGGGTTGCATCAGCCTTTTCAAGACCCTCCTCAATGGCCTCGATCAGGTTGTCCCCCTTCAGTATAAGCCTGGTTTTAACAGGTTTACGATCCCAGGCAACACCTCTTGCGAATATTATTTTCTGGTTCATACTTTACCGTACCCTTCAGGCGAAGTATGCAGCAGGGGAAAGCATTGAACAAGAGGAGGAAAAGGGATGATTCTTGCAGGGGCTCTGACCTGGGAAGTGATAGAATACCTTAAGAACAAGAAAACTGTACTGGTTCCCGTAGGATCGCTTGAACAGCATGGTGATGCAGCCCCACTGGCATGTGATACCATTATTCCTGTAAGACTCTGTGCTGCTGCCGGAATGAAAACATATACCGCAGTTACGCCGGCGGTTACATTCGGGATGTCAGAGAATCATATGGGGTTTCCCGGAACGGTGACCCTCCAGTCAAGCACCCTCTCTGGTATTGCAAGGGATATTTCAGTATCCCTCTATACTCATGGTTTCAGGAAGATAGTATTCCTCAGCGGTCATGGTGGAAACAGAAGTCCTATTATCGATGGTTTGAATAAAGCTTCTGAAGAGTGCCCGGAAGCGGATCTGAGGTACCTTCTTTACAGAGATCTGCCGGGGGCGGTAGAGAAACAGAAAAGGCTGTTCTGTCCGGATCCCGGCTATCATGTAACCGTTACTGAAGTTTCCATGGTATGGCATCTTATGGGAAGGGAAATGCCTGAGTTCGAGAGGGTCAAGTTTCCGCCTGAGCCTCCGGTCGGAGCAGTCATATCCCGGGAAAAATGGAAGGAACTCTATCCTGACGGCGGAGCGGGTTCCGATCTGAAATTCGTATCAGAGGAAAAGGGAGAAGTGTTTTTTGACTTTCTGGTAAACAGCCTTTGTCTTTATCTTGAAGCGCTGGAAAAAGGCAGATAATCGATCGTATCTGTGGGAGAAATATTATGAACGACGTCCGCGTGGTTCAGATTACAACAACGGTTAATTCACAGGAAGAGGCCAGTAGAATAGCGGAAGCAGCCGTTCAGATGGAGGTAGTCTCTGAAGCTTATCTTGAATGGATGCTTCATACTCTTGCAGACTGAGTTCGACAATTTAAGAATCCCTTGCTGCTCCTTCCATCTGTTATTATATATATGTCATATGACATACTATGGAGGTCGATATGCTTGAGCCTGTTCTTGGTTCCCTCGTACGTGAGCAGGTTCTACTTTTCATTCATGTCCATGGAGAAGGTTATGCAAGGGAGATATCAAGATATTTTGAAGCTCCGCTTGATTCAGTTCAGAAGCAGCTGAAAAGACTGGAAAGCGGTTCAGTACTGACATGTGAAAGAAAAGGCAGAACACTTATTTACAGGTTCAATAAGGAGTATCCCTTCCTGACTGTGCTTTGCAGATTACTCGAAAGAGTCAACTATTATTATTCATTAGATATAAAGGATAAGATTACTCAAAAAAGATACTTCAAGAAGAATAGAAAAAGGAGAAAAGGGATTCGTGTTATCGTAAGGGAATACGGAGACAGGTGATAGGGAATACCCTATTTACTTTCTAAGAAAATTGTACATATACTAGTTCAGACTAATCAGGGAGAGTTCAAATGAAGAGACTCTTAATAATCCTTATGACATTTGCATCTGTAATTGTTATAGGATTCTCTTCAGTCTACCTGGTCATGGAATTCTCAAAAGTAATTAATCTGTCCAACATGGGAGATATGTGGAGCTTCATTTATCTGAGTGACTGTTCTCCATATGCGGTATTCGCTGAAGTTGACGAGAATGATTTCAGGCAACCACCCATTCCTGTGGTGGGGGATGTTCTTGTAGAAGTTGACGGCCTTCCTTCCACCCAGAGTAATTATTTCAAGGTATTCAATGTTGATACGCCTGCCGGTGAGGAAATCGATATTAAATTCCTGCACAAATATGAAACATATGTAACAACGGTAGTTACGCGATCAATTCCATTCATTATGCGGCTTCAGGTATGGACACTCGTAATACTCAGAACTCTTATCATTATGGGCCTTATACTTGTGGGACTCTGGGGTTTTATAAAAAGGCCGTACTCATCCCCGGTACGATCTCTGACTCTGTTCTGCTATACAGTGGCCGTGGGCATGAACATTAGCAGCCCAGCTATCGCTGATGCATATGCTGCTTTCAACCTGCCGATCCTTGCCTACTATCTTTTCTATGCTGTAGCCATCTTCTGGTCAGCATTCTGGTTCAAGTTACAGATGCTTTTTCCCATTCGCCAGAAATGGTACACTAAGAACAGACTGTTCATCAATATCCTGCTATTCGCACCAGGAGTAATCTTCGGTACTGCTGTAGTTGTCGGTAGAAGGCAGATGAACCTGGAGGTTGCAATACTCACGACTCTCTTCGTCAGTCTTGGATATCTGCTACTCCTTAGAAATTATTACAGGACTGATAACTTTATTGAAAAAAGACAGACAAGACTCGTTCTGCTGGGATCAGCTCCGGGAATTATCTTCAGCCTGCTTTTCAACTGGTTCGTGCAGATCAAACCTGAGCTGTATATGGGATTGTCATTCGTTACAAAACAGATGATAACCAATCTCCAATTCATGCTGATGCTTCTGATACCTCTATCTCTTGCCTATGCTTTCGGACGCTACAAACTGCTTTCTGTTGAGGCTAAGCTCAAGCGGGGCACAAGGTTCATTGCGGTAAACCTCTTTCTACTTGTGCTGTTTCTGGGTTTCCTGTATGTATTCGGCGAGCTGATACTGAAGCAGTTTGTAATAAACAGCCGCACTCCGACACTGATACTCGGCCTGCTTCTTGCATTTCTTTTCATGCCGACACAGAGAATAATCCGAAAAAGACTTGAAAAACACTTCTACCCTGAAAGGGTCAGATTAAGAGATCTTCTGAAGAATTTTCTGGCGTCGAATATCGTCCGGACGGAAAGCAATATCTTCTGGAAGGAACTCGAGGAGAAACTGGCTGATGGATTATCTGCTGAGAGAATATATCCTGTCCTCAGGATGGCAGATAAGGATGGTTTCGCTGTGGAGCTTAAGGAACCGACCCCCTTTGACATAAGGGATGAAATAGTAAAGCGCCTGGAAAATAAAGATGATCCCATTCTATTTGACGAACTGATTGCAAGCGGTAAGATCATTCTCTCGAAGGAGCAGGAGGAATGGTTCCTTCGGAGGAAAAGCGCAATACTTCTCCCTCTGACAACAAATTCAGGACTTGTGGGTTTTCTTGTCATAAGCAGCAAGACAAACGGTGAAGACTTCACCGCAGAAGAGCTGGAACTGCTGGCGAACTTCTCAGCCCAGACAGCACTTGTAGCGGAGAACTTCGGACTTCTGGATGAAAAACTGATCAAGCAGAAACTGGAAGAACAGATTAAAGTGGCGAGGGACATACAGAAGGGGTTACTTCCAGGTGAAATTCCCCGGAGACCCGGTCTTGAAGTTGAAGCACTCATAAGATTCTGCCTGGAAGTTGCGGGGGATTATTACGATGTGATACCCCTTGATG
>DAOWFD010000365.1 GCA_030638185.1 Candidatus Aegiribacteria sp. | reverse complement strand
CCATCTCGGACTGCAGACAAAATTTCCTGATTCCCTTTGACCAGCTCAATGACTTCGGGAGTGATTTCCTGTTCGAACCATACTTTTCCTTCGTCAAGGTGCTGCTGAGGAATCCTGATCCTTTCCATATGGACTCTTTTAAGAAAATCATCGATAGAATCGGATTCCCTGAACCATTGTATCTGCTTCTGGAAGCTGTCATGGGGTATTCCGTGGTGGTTATCAGCCAGCACGTCATGGCAGGTATCCGCGCCAAGTTCCATAAGCCTGCTCACAAGCAGGCAAGTGTTTCCAGGATATGCATCGGGGGGTGAACCCAGTGGAGGAACCTCAAGACCCTCAAACACCCTGTCTCTGCAATCAGTATCCTTCTTTGATGCAAGTTTCTCCGATATGGATTCAAATACTTCTCTGCCGCTGATGGTAGAAATTATATAGATGTACACTTCGTTCAGTCCCGTCATGTAGAAATATCTGGCAAGGTCCCGAAAGCGATGCATGGTGTTTTCTCCGTTCGCTATCAGCGCGGTAAAATACTTTTTAACAGAAGGTACTTGAACCGAATCGATATCTATGCTTGCACGCTGGAGGTATTCCTCGAAATCCGTCACATTTTTAAGGGCTGAGTTTATGGCGTCATCATTAATATTTCTTGATCGAAGGAATTCAGCGTATTCAGTATTTCTCATTTTAGTCGCTTTCAAGTGAATTATTTTATGTTCAGAACTAAAGTACTCCGCTCGTTGAAAATAGGGGATGGGAAATGCTCCCGCAAATGCGATTATGCAAAGGACAGATGTAAAATGACAATCCGATATTCTCCGCGACTTGTATTCCGTTGAACCGGATCGAAGTTGTTTATTTGAAAAAGTCACGGAATACTTGACACAAACATGCGTATCTCTATATTACTCCTGTGATTCAGTGTCTTTGAGAATTGGTTAGGTTCCACTCGACTCATTTCTGAGAATTGTGTTCCCCCTATTATCAGGACATTCTGATATCCATAATGGTGACCATTCGGGTCCCAGCAGCCGGTTGTGATACCGGGTATTAAGCTTCGGATTATCCGAAGCACCGGGCGTGAATGTCCGGGTATGGAGGGTTTGAACCCTCAGGAATGGAGTTATTCTTGAATAACAAACTGTTTGTTGGCGGTCTTTCGTGGGGAACCACGGATAAGGAACTTATGGAGACTTTCTCACCGTACGGAAGCGTTACGGAAGCAAAGGTCATCAAAGAGCGTGATTCCGGAAGGTCTCGCGGTTTTGGTTTCGTTACATTCGATACAGAAGCTGAAGCTACCGCTGCAGCGGAAGCCTTGAATGATACCGAGCTTGATGGACGTAATCTTAGAGTAGATTTCGCCCACGACAAGCATTAAAACTGAGTAAATCTGTTTTAATGGAGGGCAGCTCAATGGGCTGCCCTTTTTGTGTATTTATACTTGATACAAATGAAGGAATCCCGCTGTGGTGAAGAGTTTCAGTCAAGAATATTCTCTTCAATATTGGGGCTTTACATTCATACTTCCAGGAAGTTAGAGTAGGATACACTTTTCATGAACAACAGGAGGGTAAGATGAAAAAGTTTGCTGTATCTCTAATGGTTCTTATTTCAAGCGCTTTCGCATTCGGGTTGCCAGATGCACCGGATGTACCCGATGCTGATATTCCCGATATAGAGATCCCGGGGCTTGAAATTCTTGACGGTATTCAGACTCAGCTGGATGAGCTTATTGCCATAACTGATTCCCTTGCATGGCTGATCCCGGATCTGGCTGCTCTTGATGAAGTCTCAGCGAAACTGCAAGAGATGCGTGAAACAGATCCCGATGTGATAGGGCTTCAGGAGGAGCTTGACGCGTTAAGGGGTGAGCTTGTAGTCGCAAGGAGCGATATTCTGGAGATAAGTAATGTAATTACCGGGGATATTCAAGAAGTACGTTCATCCCTGAACACATTCATGGATGGGCTTCCTATTCCCGCTGAATAATAGGTTCAACTTTCGACTGCAAGGGGAGGCTTCTGCCTCCCCTTTTCACATATATATTTCTTCTACTTATCCAGAAGTAAAACGGATCATAGACATCAGTAGAGAATATTATTATCTCTGTTATATGTAACTGTTGTAGTTTACGTTGAAGTTTGAGAAGAAGGAGGATGAAAATGAGGTATTATTTAAGTGCTTTCCTGTTTGCATTTCTGATTCTTTTTGCTTTTGCCGGGAATGCAGAGGGAAATTATGCTTGTGAAGATGATCTTATCGAGGTAATGTTTGTGCAGGATGCAACCGTAAGGTTACGATTTGGTGCGCTTGTCGATCTTTCGGAAAACGGAGCTCTGGATGGTATTAAAGAAGTCCTTGAGCTTACGACAAGTTACCAGTGGGAGAGGATATCAACTGTTTCAGAGGAAGAAATTGATGAAATGGAGTCGAGGGGAGAACAACTCACCGGTAGAGATATCTACAATCTCAACAATATTTACGTACTCCGATTCCAGGGCGACATAGACGTATGGGAACTCGCAGAAATCCTGCAGGAGCTGGACGGAATCATCAGCGCCATGCCGGTGCCGCTTCCCCAGCCTCCTCCCCAGCCACCGGATTTTCAGGGTATGCAGGGCTACCTGAAAGCCGCTTCATTCACTCCCACCGGAATCGATGCGATCTATGCCTGGACACAGACTGGGGGTGACGGTACCGGGGTGACGGTCTGTGACCTTGAATACAGCTGGAACTACAATCATAATGATCTTACGAAAGCTCTCGGTTCACAAATTAACACTTACGTACAGGACCCTTTCAGCAACAATAACCACGGTACCGCAGTGCTGGGAGAAATGGTCTCCGACCTTAACGGCTGGGGCACCACAGGAATCTGTTATGGAGCAGGCCTTAAAACATGTGGTACGTATTATGGTAATCCCACACCGTGGTGGAACGTCAGTGGCGCGATAATAGTGGCTATATCGCACCTGTCCGCGGGAGACGTGATACTGCTGGAGCAGCAGTGGGAGTACGTTTCCGGATCATATGATTATGTGCCGATTGAATGGTGGGGTGCTTATTCTCCCAACGCGCAGGGGTACAATGTTGTATACGCCGCCATACAGAATGCCGTAGCCAACGGTATACATGTCGTGGAAGCCGGGGGGAATGCTGTTAACGGCGGCGGCGTTAACATGGATCTAATGGCATGGTTCGGTGACAGCGGAGCGATGATCGTCGGTGCTGGAGGTGCATACACGAGCGGTGATCTGAAAAGGCTCTATTACTCAAATCACGGCTCAAGATTCACTTCCCATGGATGGGGAGAGGATGTAGTGACAACAGGATACGGGACTCTATACAGCAGTATGGGCGTGAACTACTACTACACTGCCACGTTCGGCGGCACGTCCAGCGCTTCACCGATGGTGGCAGGCGCGGCAGCTTGCTGCGTCGGCTACTGGGTGGCCAACGGTAACCCGGTGAATACACTTACCCCGATGATGCTGAGAACAACTCTTGCGAATACCGGAACGCTTCAGATATTCCCTCCAAGCGGAAGCATTGGCACAAGACCGAATCTTATGAGTGCTTTTGCGTACCTTTACTCTGTCGGCATAGGAACTGCAGAGGAATCTTCCGGTTCAGTCGCCATGAGTGTTTTCCCGAATCCTGCATCGGAGTATTTAACCATCGAGCTGTTCCGCTCTTCTGATATGATATCTCTTCATGACCTTGTCATTTACGACATCACCGGAAGACAGGTCGCAAGCCTGGGCATTTCAGATATCATGGCAGGTGAATCAGTCTTTTGGGACTGCAGAGATATGAGCGGAATCAAAGTACCAGGGGGACTTTATACCGCAGCAGGGGTTTACGATTCCGGTTCAGTAACGGTTCCATTTATTATCCTGAACAGGTAGTCGCCGAGATACGGATCTGTTTATAATTGACCGGTAAATACTGCCGGCAGGATTACCGAATATTATCAAATAATCTGGATTGAGAGGCTTTTCATGGGTGGATTTTTCGGTGTTATCTCAAAGAACAGCTGTACCAATGACCTGTTTTATGGAACCGATTACCACTCTCATCTCGGAACCATGCGGGGGGGGATGGCAGTGAAGAGCGCCGAGGGGATTCACAGGGTAATCCATGATATCACAAACACGCAGTTCAGATCTAAATTCGAGAATGATGTAGCTGACATGGATGGATACATGGGAATAGGGGTTATCAGCGATTACGAAGACCAGCCGCTGATAATAGGTTCACACCTCGGTAGATACGCAATAGTTACAGTAGGCCTGATTAATAACATGAGCGACCTTGTGGAAGGGGTGTTCAGAGACAGGTCAGGGCACTTTACCGAGATGACCGGCGGTGAAGTGAACCCCACAGAAGTCGTAGCGATGTTGATAAATCAGGAGGATTCATTCGCTGAAGGCCTTACAAGGGCACAGGAGTCTATTGAAGGCTCATGTTCTGTTCTGCTTCTTACGGATGACGGCATCTACGCATCAAGAGACAGGCTGGGGCGAACACCCATATCCATTGGAAAAAAGAGTGATGGCATGGCACTAACGTTTGAGACCTGTGCTTTTCCCAACCTTGAGTACGAATTCATAAAAGAACTCGGCCCCGGAGAGATAGTACTGGTTACCGCAGAGGGGTTCGAACGGCAGAAGGATCCCGGAGAAGAGATGCGCATATGTTCATTTCTATGGGTCTACTATGGGTTTCCCGCCTCGCAATACGAAGGAATAAACGTTGAAGATGTGAGGAACCGCTGCGGAGAATGTCTTGCAAGGCGTGACAGTGTCGAGGTTGATATGGTCGCCGGTATTCCCGATTCAGGAACGGGGCATGCAGTCGGATACGCAAATTACGAGGGGATTGCTTACCGCAGACCATTTGTGAAGTATACACCCACCTGGCCGAGGAGCTTCATGCCTCAGAAGCAGGAACAGAGAGATCTTGTTGCCAGGATGAAGCTTATTCCTATCCGGGGGCTCATTCAGGACAAGCGGCTTCTCTTCTGTGAAGATTCCATAGTAAGGGGTACACAGCTTCAGGATACCGTTAAGAGACTGTTCGATGCAGGAGCGGCAGAGATACACATGAGGCCGGCATGCCCGCCACTTCTCTTTGGATGCAAGTATCTCAATTTTTCCCGATCCCGCTCACTTATGGACCTGGCAGGAAGAAAGGCTATAAAGGAGATTGAGGGAACCGGGGAAGTGGTCCCGGAAGTTTATCTTGATCCCGATTCATCCGAATTCGCGGAAATGATAGAGCGAATTAGAAAAAGGCTCCGACTTACATCTCTTTCCTACCAGAGGCTGGATGATCTCATTGAGGCCATCGGGCTCGCAGCGGATAAACTGTGTACATACTGCTGGAGCGGCAAAGAGTAGACTTCGAATGAAAGGAATTTGAATTGCAGGCTGAATTCTATGCAGTGCTTACAGCTATTTGCTGGGCCGTCGGCTCATTAATGGAAAAAACAGGCATAAAGCTTGGAAACCTGACTCCCGTTATGGGAACTGCCATCAGGACAGTTTTCAGCCTTACACTTCTTACTTTCCTTTCGTATCCCTACTGGAGCGAATTGAAAAGTGCCGGTGTGAAACCTATTATCCTTATCGCGGCTGGAGGAGGTGTACTGGCAGGAGGCCTCGGGATATTGTTTCTGTATACAGGGCTGAAGCACGGGCATATTTCATCAGTCATGACCATTGCCTTCTGCCTTGCCCCTGTACTGGGGGTCATCCTGGGTGTTCTCGTGCTGAAGGAAAAACTCAGTCCTCTTCAGATTGCGGGGATAGTGCTTTGTATAACAGGAGCTGCAATGACAGTGTATTTCAGGTATCCGGAGTCAGCTTGAAATTTGGTTCTCAGAAGGGTTGTAGAGGCCCGACAGAGAGGGAAAAGACGAATGGTTCATGGTAGAACGATAACGGTATCGACAGCGGGGTTTTCGGATATAATCAACATTTCAAACGAGGTTCAGTCCGTTGTATCGGCTTCCGGAATAGCAGATGGCCTTGTGGCGGTGACAGTTATAGGGTCAACAGCTTCCGTTACCACAATTGAGTACGAACCGGCGCTGGTTGAGGATATGAAGGAACTCTTTGAAAAGATCATTTCAAGGGATATCAGGTCACGTCATTCGGAAACCTGGGGTGATGACAATGGATTCTCACATATGAGAGCTTCCCTCATGGGGCCCGGCATTACGCTCCCAGTTGTGGATGGCAGAGTATTGACCGGAACATGGCAGCAGATAGTGGTTGTTGATCACGATAATCGTCCACGCCGACGCGACATAAGAATTCAGGTTACAGGTTGAAGGCAGACGGTTTGCTGCTGAACAGCCATAATCGTATCATATACATGAATCAAAGTTGAATCTATGCAGCTGGAGGCACTGAAAAGGGAGTACAATGATGAATAGAGGAATCAACCCCTTATCGCGTTTTCTGATAGCGGTGATTGTATGTACATGGACACTGGTCTCGCTGTCATGCATTTTCGATTCGGAACCGCCTATACCGGGTTATCCTGCTGAAATTGACGCCGAGATACCGTTTGGCAGCATCGGGTCACCCTTCATATGCAAATGCATGATCGATTACGACATTGCTCTTGTTGCTGCAGGAACCAGCCTTGCTGTGGTTGATATCGTTAAAGGGGAAAACGAAGCTGTCATTGATCTGGGACTGGAGATAGATGACATTGCTGACAGTGACGTAGACGGTTATGGATATCTTCTGACGGACTCTCTTCTCTATCCTGTGAACCTTTCAGGCGCAAGTCTTGAAGATCCTATTGATATTGGTATCGGCTGCAGTTACGTTTCGATATTCTCAGAGGATCATGTGGCATGGGTATCCATGGACAATGACAGTATGGGAACGATTGACCTGGCGACCGGGAAAGTATCCGTTGTACAGAATTTTACCGTAGAAGACTGTCAGGGTATCGCTTCAGCTGATAACGAATTCCTTTACATAGCTGATGGCAGTAACAGCATTATTGTCGGATACGATACCGATACATGGGCCGAAATAGGCCATATTTCTGTTCCCGGTGAAGTGTACGACCTTTTCCCCGGGCCTTCAGGTTACATCTGCGCAATTGTTGACGGCAGCAACGAACTCTGGTTCATTAAATCCGAAACATGTGTTCTCTATAAGATGATCACATTCCCGGTTATTCCGACCGCCGCAGCCTCAATGCCCGACGGCAGCTTCGCCTATGCTGCATGTCCGGGAACCGGAATGGTCATTGTTGCCGAAAGCGGTCAGATTGAACTGAAAACGATGGGTTTTGGTTTACCTTCGAGCATTGACGTAAGCAATGACGGAGATAGGGCGATTATCTGCTCTCCCGATAACGAAGCTGTATTCATACTTGTAAGATGAACATCCAAATCTTATTCAATTTTGTTCAAATGGCGGAATTGAGATGTTTCTCTCGAATGTATTTCTAAGTACTGTAGCCTGAAGAGTATCATCTGAGAGGATCAGAAGACCTCGAAGAGTTGCGGGATGGTAAACGGGAGTACCATCTATGTGTGTTATCAGGTCACCAGATCTCAATCCCGCTTCCCAGGCTCTGCTTCCTGCCGAGACAGAGACGATATGTATGCCCGAAGGTCTGAAGGATGTTAGCGATATGCTTGGAAGAGCGGTCATTACACCGAAGAAATATTCAGTGTATTCCTCGGACAGAACAACCAGTTTTGCCCACATGTACCAGATCTGACTTGGATAAAGAACAAGAAAATCCCTGTGATCGGATTCATTGAACTGACGATCCGGCCTGATAATTCCTGTGATGATTCCAACGTACTCTTCATTATCGTTGAAGACCGCGGCACCCATCAGCCCATCCCTGAGATCGGAAGTAAGAAGGAATGACCCATCCGGATACTGTTCCCTTGCCCTGCACTCCACGGCAAGAACACCGCTTAATCCATGTCCGATTATCGTAAGTTTTTCTCCTATATCCGGTATTACATCGGAGGGGATCTGATAACTGTCGAAGACTTCTTCCTCAAAGATCACTATCACCATACCCAGATCCGGCGATACAATGAAGGAATCGGGATATAGGATCCCGGAAGCTGTTTCTACCGTAACGGAATTGTCAGGTGAAAAAATGCAGAGTGTTACTGCATGGTTGGGTGAAATCGCAACCGCTGTAGAAAGTTCTATCGTACCGGGAGAGATCTCAATTCTTAAAGTATGCACCTGATCCATCACGGACACCGGGGTTGCGAGTACCGTAACCGCGATAAGAAACTGAATCATTATCACCTAGAAGGATATCAGGCTCGCCTGCCTGGAGTATTCAGAGAGGGGAGCTGTCCTGATGCCTGATTTTGATGAAAGCCGGATCTCCCCGCTCTTTGATTCGTATGCAGCCATTCCGATACTGACAGGTTCATTAATCGAATTCTGATCGCCGGAAAGGGGAAGTATCGTAATGGTGAAGATCAGAAGAGCAGCCACAGCGGGAACCGCAAGGAACGCGACGTGAAACCTGTGCTCCGAATGCCTGATATCGGCATTGGCTTGAAGCATTTCCCTGATATTCTTTTCAAGGTCTGAAGGCGGGGTTGGAGCGGGCAGATTTCGGGCGATCTCTGAAATATCCCTGGACATGTTCATAGCTTTTCTACAGGAACCGCAACCCATCAGATGGAAATCAAGAAGCCTTTTCTGATACTCAGAAGCTTCTCTATCGATGACAAGACTTATTATTCTTAAAGCATTCGAACAGTTCATTTCCACTCTTCCCATACTTCACCCAGCAGCTCTCTCAGCCTGCCCCTGGCACGGTTGATCCTTGATTTTACAGTTCCAAGGCGGATATTGAGGATATCCGCAATGTCCTCGTACGACATCTGTTCCTGTTCTCTGAGAATGAACGGTTCTCTATAATGGGGAGGCAGCCTGTCAACTGCTTCCTCTATCGATGCCTTGAGTTCAACTCTTCCGGCATTGTAGTGCGGCGCTGTTTTGCAGGAGCTTGTAAGATTGGCATGCTCAAGCGGTACATTTATCCATCTTGACCTTCTGTGCCATTCCTTCTTTGCCAGATTGCTGGCGATGGTGAATATCCAGTTTACCAGTTTTCTGTCAGGGTCGAATTTGTCTTTGTACCTGTAAACCCTGCAGAAAGTAAGCTGGAGCATTTCCTGGGCATCCTCATCGTTTCCGAGCATCCTTATCAGCATTGAGTAAATCGGCGCCTGAAACCTTCTGATTATCTCAGAAAAGGCTTCTTCATCGCCTATGCAAAGGTCAATCATAAGTTCGGAATCTGATCTTGGATCTTTTTCCGTACGTTTGGTTGTTATTATTCTTCCGGTCAAAATACACCCTTCCTGGGATCGGCATCAATGTCTTCACAGGTAATATACTCGATACTGCCTGTCTTGTTCCAGCCTCCATTACTTGACCTGAACATGATTTTTGGTGAAGATAGTGTCTACCATGAAAAAGAAAAGTACCTTATTCAGAATTTTATCGTATCTGGGCCCCTACTGGAAGTGGATGACAGGAGCCATGCTGTGTATGGTTCTCTTCGCTATTTTAAGCGGAGCTTCACTGGGTATGATTCTGCCTCTGTTTGATAATGTTTTTGCAAGGAATGATACAGCAGAGGAAAAGAGTGATTTCCTGCCGACCCTCAGTCAGAATACAGGCGATGCTTTCAGCAGGCTGGGTTCGGAACTGCTCTCGCTGCATCCGGGGGGGGTTTTCTCCGCAGGTGGAGATGTTGTAGAGGGAGTTAGAGACAGTTTAAGAGAATCGGATCCGCAGCAGGTGCTGATAGTTATAGTCCTCGGACTCGTTTTTATCGTACTGCTGAAAAACTTTCTCGGCTTCATGCAGATATTTTTTCTTTCGAGAGCGGAACAGGGTGTTGTGACCGATATAAGAGGCGGTCTCTACAACCATCTCCTGGAACTTGATATGGGCTTTTACACATCCACCAGGTCAGGGGATGTAATGGCCAGGTTCACCTCTGATGTGGGGAACATGAACTGGGCGATGACCGAGATGATGATGAGTGTTCCAAGACAGGCTGTGCTTCTTCTGGTTTATCTGGGGCTTGCCCTCTGGGCCTCATGGCGTCTTGCGCTTATTACACTTCTTGTTTTCCCTCCGGCAATGCTGTTCATACTGATATTGAGCAGGAGACTCAGGAGAAAGACCCATTATTCACAGGAAAGACTGTCGGATTTCTCAGCTCTTCTCCAGGAAACGATATTCGGTATCAGAATTGTCAAAGCCTTCTCGATGGAGAAATTCGAAGTATCCAGGTTCAAAACTATATTGGATGTTCACAGGAAGACCGAAACATCACTTCAGCGTGAGAGAGCATTCGCAAGCCCGGTTACTGAGATCATGGGCTCTATAGCAAGCGGATTCATAATGTGGTATGGAGGAAGCGCAATCCTGTCCGGCGGTTCCCTCTCTACGGGGAGATTTCTTGTTTTCCTCGCTGCGGCTCTGTCGATGATGAAACCGATCAAGACCATAAGCAATGCGAACAGCAGGATACAGACCGGCATAGCTTCGGCAGAGCGGGTTTTTAATCTTATGGATAGAGTACCGGCAATAAGACAACCCCTGAATCCGGTATCCTTCGATTCGTTTCATGAAAGGATCGAGTTCAGGAACGTATGCTTCAGCTACGAAAACGGGACTCCTGTCCTGACAGACGTATCCTTCTCTTTTGAGAAAGGTGAAATAATTGCGCTGGTAGGGCCAAGTGGGGGAGGTAAGAGCACAATTGCCGACCTTATTCCTCGTTTCTACGATCCTGATTCCGGTTCGATTCTAATAGACGGCAGCGATCTCAGAACCATCGACCTGGAAGCACTGAGAAAGAACCTTGGTGTGGTCACACAGGAGACAGTCCTTTTCAACGATACAGTAAGGAACAACATTGCGTACGGTGAAGAAAGCATCCCCATAGAAAAAGTAAGGCTGGCAGCAGAGGTAGCGAACGCGCTTGAGTTCATAGAGAAACTTCCCCGGGGTTTCAGTACGATAATAGGGGAGAGAGGTGCCAAGCTCTCGGGCGGACAGAGACAGCGCCTGGCAATTGCAAGGGCCGTTCTGAAGGATCCTGATATTCTTATCTTCGATGAAGCGACCTCCGCACTGGATACTCATTCTGAACGTCAGGTACAGAAGGCAATCGACGGGCTTATTAAGGGGAGGACCTCGCTGATAATAGCCCACAGGCTCAGCACTATAACGAAAGCTACCAGGGTTCTCTATATCGATAAAGGCAGAATTGTTGAAAGCGGAACGCATCCTGAATTACTCGAGATGAATGGTAAATACAGACTACTCTATGACATGCAGTTCGCAGGTAAATAGCGCGGCAGTTATCCGTCTGCACTCGCTGGGAGATGTTGTCCTCGCCCAGCCTGCAGCTTCGGAGCTTTCCAGGTTTTATAAAGTCTTCTTTGTTACATCGGAGCAGTATGAACCGGTGGTTGCGCGAATGCCGGGTGATATCCATCCGGCACTCCTCGGGAAGGATACAGGGCCTCTCGATCTTAGGAAACTCATTAAGAGAATATCACCGGATTTCGTAGTAGATCTTCAGAATAACATCGCTTCCAGAATAGCGACCACAGGAGAACGGATCAAAGGCAGATTCCAGATGGACAGGAAGCTTAGAAAAAGGGTAATGGATAAGAGGGCTGGATCAATGCCCTTGCGCAGCTGGGAATTCATGCGATCCGCAGGTTTTAAGAACTGTCCTGACCCAGTACTTGAGAAAAGTAAGGGAACAGGTTCAGAAGGGTTGAGAATCGGGATAGTGACAGGAGGCCGTTGGTACATCAAATCAATACCCGCCGGGGTCATTTCCGAAACATCAAGAATTCTGATGGACCTTCAAGGGGCTGATATCGTGCTTCTCGGCGGCATGGAGGATAAGAGGCTGATACTTGGAACAGCTGAATCAACCGGAAGAGGCAATATCGATGTATACTGTGGCTATAAGGGAGTCGAGGGTCTTATAGATAT
>DAOWFD010000064.1 GCA_030638185.1 Candidatus Aegiribacteria sp. | reverse complement strand
GGATCGATCGATTACCGGTTTCTGCATGAGGAGAGGCTGAGGCTTGTTAATCTTGGCACGAAGAGATTCGGAGACGCCGTTCCGCCTGGAAAAGCGTTTTCCGGGTTTCCCATATGCTCTGTATGCGGCGGGGTTCGGTCACCTTTTCAGAGTCAGGCCGAGATAGAGGATTTTGTTGAGCGGCACAGGACAAGCTGCGGGAATGAACCTGAATGGTTCACTCTGCATTCCGAAGTTGTTTCGGATACACTCAGAATCGGCCCGTTCGAAGAAGATGGCCTTGCGGTAAATATTATCGAATCAGTTCTGCTGGGAGCAACAGAGGTGCTTGAGTTGAATAACCAGGAACTTGAATACAGCATACTCAAAGACGAGAATGGCCTTGAAACATGCCTGCTTTACGATCCGGCACCCGGAGGAAGCGGGTTTCTGAAACTTATCATGGAGTACTGGGAAGATATAATTGACAGGGCCGTTGATATCCTCTCAACCTGTGAATGTGAGATCGCCTGTTACGGATGCCTTTTGAGTTATTCGAATCAGCATTATCATGATCTGCTGGATAAGAACAGGGCCGTTGAGTTCTTCCGCGCGAACAGAAGCGGATTTAATAAGATTGGGGAAATACCCCCGGTCATAGATTCATCTGCATCTCATCTTACCGCGCAGGAGAGCAGGGCTGAGGAAAGGTTCCTTGCAATGCTTGTTGAGAGGGGTTTCCCGCCTCCTGATTCGGATCAATACAGGATCAATCTTGGTGGGAGTTCCTATACTGTTGCGGATTTTGCCTACACCGATTTTAAGGTTGCCATTTATATCGATGGGCTTAGCAGGAATCTGCATGGTGACCCCGGGAACAAGGTAAAGGATCGAAGGCTGCGTGCTGTGCTTGTAGAGAAAGGGTGGAAGCCATTAGTTATTTCCGCTCAGGGTTTGAAAGATACTGAGCAATTCAATGCTTTTCTGGAGGAGATTCGAAAAGCGCTGGAATAGCAGGGGGTTTATTCTGATTTATTGTGTCCGAGCAGGAAAATGGATATTCGTTTTGGTGGGATTGTTATGTATTTTCTCTGTCTATCCAATAATCTGGTCTGCGATGCAGATGTGCAACAGCAATGATAAACACATGGTCTTTTTCAATTGAATACAGGAGTTTGTAAGGGAACTTATGAAGCAGACATTTTCTGATATCACCACGATCTATGGTCCATGCTTCGGGATATTCAGAGATCATTGAAGCAGCCTTCCTTACTTCTGCTTTGAATTGCTGCCCAAGTCCTTTATACTCAAGATCATAGAAATGAACTGCGTCTTCCAGCTCCAATCGGGCATACGTTGAAAAGATAACCTTCATTAATTATCCTGAAATACTTCTTCCATCGGGATTCCTTTGATCATTCCCTGTCTGTATGCCTTAAGTCTTTTCTCTGCTTCCTCTACCCAGATTTCATTTAATTTCTGATCAGGTTCATCAAGACTGTTCAATAAACCTTCAATGATTATGAATCGCTCCTCAGGTTTGAGTGCCATTGCCTGATTCAGTAATTCTTTGCAGCTCATACTGTTTCACCTCATATTTTCACAATACATTTGTTGACTTTATTATATTAAGATTCTTACTTATGTAAATAAAGACTAATGCATTACGTTATGTATTGTCAAGAGTAATGACTGGGGATTTTGTAGGGGTTCCTATTGAATTTTACGCTCAGCATGTGCATTCGGGAGAAGGTCGATTTCGTAAAATGACCCACAAACAAAGGACAGATATCTTGGATTCCATTCAGTAGGTAACAGGTTTATCCGCTGTTAACCTTTCTATGCCAGCCTTAGTGTATTTTGCTTTCTTTGCCATGTTCCACCTCCTTTCTCTGTTGTGTAACTGAAGTGGTATTTCTTCATATGCTCAGCAGTTCCGCATATTCGTACGAAATCAGATTCGAGTTTTCGGTCTTGATATATGCAGTTTCATTATGGGATAATTCAGATATTCTTGTTGCATTGATATTACGGAAGTATTTTTAATTCTTAGAAGAGTACTCAACTCACTGTCTGACAGAAGTTCTATGTCAGGAGCATTACTTGTGGAATAGTACTCTCCAATTGCCCCGTCAGGAAACGAGCGTTCCGCAACTGTTATAAGTCCTTCCTCATGGATCAGTGTTGCGAAGAAATGCTCGTAGTCATTAAGTATGGGACCAAAGGGAAGCCGTGCGTATCTGGCTCCTGTAATGGACACACCATTCTCCTTGAAATGCTTGAAGTCGGCATAGAAGAGCAGTTTGTTCAATTTGGTCTTGGGGATTCCACCATTGCCTTTACACAGAAACTCAATTGTACCGAAGAGTTTTCTGATATCCATTTTTCTGAAACCACTGAGAATTCCGGGATCATAATTAGTGATAGCCTTCAGATAACCCAGTAATGAAGTCCGGGTGTTCCTGTTGGAGTCAATTATATCCAGAATTCTTTGTCTTTTTTCTTCGGTAAGTGCTTTCATGTCATTTCGGACAAGTGTTCGAAGACCATCCGGTTCCTTTGCAAGACGAAGTGCTCTGTCGTGAGCATCATCCTGTAGAGTGCCGTTCTCGTATCTGCTGAGAGTTGCACCACCCCAGCCGAGCAATTCAGAAAGCTGCTTTTGCGTGAGATCGTATTTCTTCCTGAATTCGATCATCTTTTCAGATGTTATCATGTCGTGCTTTTCTTGATACTTTTTATACGCTTCCGCTAAAGGATCTATTCTTGATTCCGATTTCTCAAACTCGGAATCGCACAGAGTACACCGGAAATATTCACAGTAAACAAGGAAGGTATCTCCCCTGACAAGTACCTCTTTTCTGGTTCTTACAGATTCAACTTCGGTTATTTCCTCGCATCTTGGACAAAAATCCTTCATTGATCCCTCTCATCTCTAGAAGGATACCGCAACTGATGCTCAGGACGATGAAAAGATATGCATTTAGCAAAGATCCTCTCGTCCATAATTACAACTTTGAGTTTTGTGTAGATTTCCTGTCCGAGAATTCTTGCGTTCTTCTATCATCGAACGCAGGATTGGAACACACCACTATGCGTACGAATCCTTACATCGTTGGACTTTTATTATCTCCGCCCGGGGAGACATATGTCATTGAACAGTAGCTTTGCGATGATTCCTGATGACGGGAAGGAGGGAGCGAAGGGCCTGGTTCACGCTGTCAGAAGTGGGGAACTCCCGGGCGATCTCGGGATCCAGGATAACCACGTTAGTGCCCTCAGCATACTGCCTGGCGTATTTCCCTCTCTCTCCTTTAGAGAAATCGTACTCTTCCCTAATCTCATCATTGGTGTTTGGATCAGCCTTCTTCATACTCTCTTCTTTCCCGCAAAGTCGCTTGGCGGGCATTGTCGATACTCCCTTATTACATCGCAAAATATAGCAAACCGTGTCTTAATACTCAAGATCCAAAACGCCGAAGCTCACTGAATGAGTGTAGACCTTTCAGAATTCTTGACCTCTGCTGACGAAGATCTCATGAATCAACTTCGGAAGGGTCCTGCTCACCTTACCGGGCAGGAGCGTTTTGCAGAGGAAAGATTCCTTGCAATGCTTGTTGAGAGGGGTTTCCCGCCTCCTGATTCGGATCAATACAGGATTAATCTGGGCGGGAGTTCATTTACTGTTGCGGATTTCGCCTACACCGTTTTTAAGGTCGCTATTTATATTGATGGGCTTAGCAGGAATCTGCATGGTGACCCGGCGAATAAGGTCAGGACAGAAGGCTGCGTGCGGTGCTTATCGAAAAAGGGTGGAAGCCGTTGGTGATCTCCGCTCAGGGTTTGAAAGATGCTGAGCAGTTCAATGCTTTTCTGGAAACACTCAAAGCTGCAATTGAATGCCAATAGCCACCCGTAAGTCCCCCACCTGTTTTCGCCCAAAGTAATCCGGTGGTTCAGCAAGTATATACATCGTTTTAAGATGTTACAGATTCCCTATATGGTAACCTTCTTTGCGAGGTGAGATTTTATTTTCAATTTATATCTTCCTTTTCAGCTAGCTGAGGTAGGAGATCGTATAAGTAATCGATTTATCTGGTTAATAAGGACGGTGTGTGGTAAACGATGTGAAAAGAGTATTCTGTATTCGGTCAGGGCATTGACAGTGCAGGATTGCCCGGGTAATTTTACTTCAGGTAAAGAATCATGACCGGATAGGAGACATCCGATCTTTCTTCAGGGATGTATCCACCTGAAAAAGTGGCTAAAGCAGAAGAGCTTCAGTTGGAACATGATATAGTAGAAGGATGCGTTATCATGCTTGACAATATCGGGACCGCACAGTACAATACATTTATAATTGCTCCCCGCTGGATCAGTCTTCGGACCTCCGGCGGGGTTATTATTTACCTCCAATTGGTGACATTATGAAGGAACCCAGCTCCAAACGAGCAATTGCATATGTTGACGGGCAGAACCTTTTCCATTCCGCCAAAGAAGCTTTCGGTTATCCCTTTCCCAACTACAATATCCGGAGATTGGCCGAGACTATTTGCAGGCAAAATAACTGGGATCTGACAGCTATCCATTTCTATACAGGAATTCCTGATCCTGATATAGATCCTTATCGGCATCATTTTTAGGTTGCGAAGCTGGCTGTTATGGGCACACGCAATATCAGAACCTTTTCTCGACCTATTCGCTATTCGAATCAGTTAGTAACGCTCCCTGATGGTTCTAAGACGACAACACTTGTTGGAAGAGAGAAGGGCATTGATGTTCGACTTGCGCTCGATGTAGTGCGAGACGCACTTGATGACCGGTATGACGTTGCAGTAGTCTTCAGCCAGGATCAGGACTTGACAGAAGTAGCTGATGAACTCCGAAAGATTTCTATGAGAGATGATCGATGGATTAAAATTGCCTGTGCTTTTCCACTAAGTCCCACATCCCGTAACCGTCGAGGAATCAATGGTACCGATTGGATCACCATTAATCGTGCTATCTACGGCACCTGTATTGATCCAAACGATTATCGGAGGAAGAAGTCCTTGAAGCATTCAAAGGATACGAAATGAAGGTAGGGTGGAGAAAGACAATGATTGGTGAGGTTGCTTACTTTACCCACAAACACGTTGCTTCAGCGTCCCCTTCAGGGATGGGTGAAACCTCTCGCCTTTAAGTGAAGCCTTTCTTCAGGACTGGAGCTGTATAGCATGCCTCAGGAGAAGCCTATAAAGACAAAGCTGGTTCAGGCCAGTAGCAGAACCCTCATCCAACAGGCCTCCCGGTGCGCGGAAACGGTTTTCCTTTGCTCATGAATTCGGGCATGTGATTATGGATACTGATAGGGCTGTTTCCGTAAGCCGCCTCAGCAAGAGTTCGGAACTGCTTGAGGTAAGGGCAAACGCTTTTGCGGCTGGTTTCCTGGTTCCGGAGGAAGGCTGCAGGGAGATGATCCATAAACTCGGTAAGGGAGCTCCTTCCAGAGAGGAGATATCCGTCTATGATGGTGAAGACTCTCTCACAATCCAGAAACGGAATATTCGCTCTGAACAATCGATACAGCTCTATGATGCAGCAAGAATGTCATTCTATTTCGGTGTCAGTATGCGTTCTATGCTGTACAGGCTGAAGAACCTTGATTATCTGACCAGGGCAGAACTTGATGAAAAACTTCAGGAAGAAACTGGTTATGCAGGTACACATCTTCGTCACTTGATGATGGAGAAAGATACTAATGATCGACTTGATGAACCTGATCTTTTCAGGCTGACAGTTCTCAACCTTGCTTTAGAGGCGTACAGGCGGAGCGAGATAAGCAAAGGCAAATGTCTTGAATTAGCAAGACTTGCGCAAATTAATGAAGATGATGTTCTTCCTATCCTCTATATGATAGCGCAAGAAGATGTTCAGATGGAGGATGTGTAATGCAGATGTTCTTTGAGATGAGGAGGTATATAGGTTCGGGGGAAGCCTCCTGCATAGCTCTTGCCAGTGGAAACAACTGGATTGTCGTATCTGATGATAAGAAGAAAGTACCAAGGATGGTCTCGGAACAACTTGGAAAGGATCGTCTGATAACAACGAAGCAGCTTCTCCGGAAAGCAATTGATCAGGGAGTGATCGATTCAGGAGAGGCAGAGGATATTCAGAAGGAACTAGAACAGATATCGAAAAAGAAACTAACAATGAAGGTGGCTGAAGAATTATGAATAAAGCTAATCACCTTCATCTTTAGATGTATGCAATAAGCTTGTCAATATTCACCCGCATATTCCCCACTTGTTTTCAGTCAGAGTAACCAGCTCGTATTTATTTAGTGGATTGCAAACTCCCTTGGATTACCTTTGAAAACCTCGCTTATGTGCCACTCGGTGAAGTCATCGAGCGGGGTGTAGGAGTTGCGTTGAGGGGGGTGGATCACGGTTCCATGGAATCGCATGAGCCATTGATCGAAGCTATCGTTGCCATGAGCGTTCTCTGAGACTATCAGCCTTCTGTCTGGATCCAGCGAGAATGCACCCCTGTCGAAAAGTTTGTGGTGGAGGGAGCAGAGGGCGAGGCCATTACGCTCCTCGTCAGGACCACCGGCCTGGTGCCACTTGATATGAGCGGCTTCCAGACCGATGGGGGTGTTTCCTAATCGTACATTAAAGCCGCAGACAACACACCTGTATTCGTAAGCTCTCAGTACTCTCTCCCTGAAGCGGGGGTCCCTGGTTCTGCGGCTTTCGGTTAGTTGTTCAGTTGTATTTATAGAAGTTTCCATGTCCAGTCCTGCTGCCTGCAGGATATCGGAATGGAGGGTAGCAGGGAAGTTGCTCTCCAATATTGTTGAAGCAATTTGCTTGAGGAGTTCCGGGTTGGAGGAAAGCTGTTTCTCGATTTCTGCAGGGAAGCGTCCCCGAACATCCCTGCTCTTGATGAATGTCTTTGTGGGGCATGGTCCCAATGTTCCGTTTTTCGATTGCTCGATGTTTGTCAGTTGCCACAGTCCATCGTTCTGCAGGTACCAGAAAGGGTAGATTGGCTGGGTTTTTCGTGGTGGACCGAATTCATCCAGTAGTCTGCCTACTCCTTTTTCTATTTCATTGAAGGATACTGTTCCGGTTTCCCCACGCTGGAGTCTCCCCAGCATATGAAGGATGAGAAGGGGTTTGTGGGGGGCACGTTTGTCACCCTTCTTCCAGACGGTGACGTTCGAGAAGCGTTTGAGAAGCTCTGCTCTTTCCAAGTTCATCCTCCTGAAATCGATAATATCAATATTAATACTTGCTGCCCAGTACTTCACATGATAGAAAAATAGAGCAGAGGAATTGCCAATCAGTATTTTTTAATACAGAGCACTCAGTGTTGCCGATACAGCCCCTTGATATTATGTAGTAGGTGCATTATGTAACTACTGCATAATAGTAGAAAGGTCATGATATGAGGTTGGAGTTCATGAACAGGCACAGTGAATTGAAAAGGCTTGAAAAAGCT
>DAOWFD010000247.1 GCA_030638185.1 Candidatus Aegiribacteria sp. | reverse complement strand
TCCTGCCAGGTACCACTTGTTGCATCAATCCATTGCCCGGTCACATTTAAATCAGAATCAATGAATTCAATCTCTCCAGGATCAGATCTGTACATATCTCCATAGGAGGAACGGACTGTAGACCCGTCATCACATACATAAATGTAACCGCTCCATCCTGATTCATTTCTGAACAGATATGGTTGTACATCTCCCGTATCGATATTTATCAGTTCGTCGTACCACTGGTTTTCAGCATTACCCAGAACCAGTACATATCTTCCACCCCTTGAAAATATTGCACCGTAAGGTGTACAGTATATTGGTATCTCACGGACTTCCTCGTCCTCCTGAATCACGACCAGCTTATCCCTGAAAAGGATGACAACTCGCCATTTCTCGCCTTCATCTGTAGGTATAAAGAACATCTGGCAGGCTATTTTGGCCTGATCACCTGACCATCCAATAGGCTCACCATAATCCAGCGGATTGATTGAGACTTCCTCGACTATGTGGTATCCGGGTGCTGTCCAGCTGTTATCACCAGCCTGATCAACAAGCGGCGGCTGCGTGGTTGTTATTCCTAAAAGCGCCATCAGTAAAAAGTGCATATCAATCCCCTCAGTTGAAATATGTACTGTTTCAGTAATTCAATAAAGCATAATAAAATACCAAGAACAAACTAATAGGAGGGATGTTGAACCCTATTCTCATTTTTCAATATTATGCCTCAGTTGATTTCACCAACCTTGACTACTTCAGAGCCTGTGAAAGGTCACCGAAATCCTGCTGCGTTTGAACTTTCAAGAAAGAGTTGATGAATCCGGCCGCATACAGGGGTATGAAGTGGGTTCTTCCCCTTGTCCGCGAGTTCCATGCACCCAGTTTCACTATGCATGGTGAATTGTATCTGGATGCAAAGACACCTGCTGATTTTGAATTGGTTCTCTTTCCCGCCTTCACTTCAATCGGATAGAGACGGTTTTCCTGCTGCACATATGAAAGCCCCGGGAAGATCATCATTAAAGTATTTCAGAGAGTTTAGAGTTCTGGGACATGCTTGAATCTATCGAAGATGACAAGTACATATTCCTGTGCTGATCCGGAATTATTGACTATTTCAAGATTCCCCTTATTTGAGCCGGACTACAGTGCTCTGACAGGTATGGTAATTGAATCCTCAGAAAGGGGCAGGCTCTCCTCTGCCAGACAGATCAGACTGCCTGTGCCCTTCTTGACATTCAGATTCTCCAGAACATTGAAATGCCTTATTGCTTTTCGGGCAGGGGATGCAGTCTTCTTAATTTCAATAGGATAGACTGTTCCATCCCGGATAATAAGAAGATCTATTTCCCTTTTGTTCCGGTCTCTGTAATAATACAATGGTGCCTGGAATCCGTTGTGGTGGTAGCTCTTCAGGATTTCCACAACAACCCATGTCTCAAAGATAGGACCGGACATTGCACCGGATTCCAGAGTCTCTGGACTGGACCAGCCTGAAAGATACGAACAGAGACCGGTATCCAGGAAGTAGAGCTTGGGGCTTTTTATAAGGCGCTTGGATGAGTTGGAATAATACGGCTCCAGAAGATATACAATTCCTGAAGCTTGCAGAATGGAAAGCCAGCTCTTAGCTGTATTGGGTGCCATATCTGCATCCCTGGCCAAATCAGTATAGTTCAGTATCTGTCCGGTTCTTGCAGCACAAATCCTGAGGAACTTAAGAAACGACATCTCATCGCCAACTCTGGTGAGGTCACGGATGTCCCGCTGCAGGTAAGTTTGTACAAAGGAATTGTAAAAAATGTTTCTGTCTTTGTTACCGATTACAGAAATATCAGGGAATGAGCCTCTCCATATGGTCTCATACAGTTCTTTCAACTCGAGTGAGGGCATCTCAGACAGTCTTTTTTGCATATCACTGGAGCCGGGAAGGAACGGTTGATAAGCATCGGCTTTGTCTGCCAGCTCAATTCTGGAGAATCCCATGAGACTCAATATTCCTACTCTGCCGGCAAGGGATTCTGAAATCTCTTTCATCAAATGAAACTGCTGTGAACCTGATAACCAGAATAACCCCGGTTCATGTTCCCTGTCTGCTGCGATTTTTATGTAGGGCAGCAATTGAGGTGCATATTGGATTTCATCTATGAGGAGAGGTGTCTGGAAACGCTGCAGAAAAAGTCCGGGATCATTTCTTGCCAGTTCAAGCACAAGGGGATCATCCAATGAAACATAGGTACGTTCAGTTCTGCAATGCTGAAGAAGAGTGGTTTTTCCAACTTGCCTGGCTCCTGTAACAAGCACAACTTGAAACTGTTCAGAAGTCCTTCTCAGGACATGTTCAAGAGTTCTGCTCAGATACACATCATCTCCTGTTAACTGTTCCTTCTTCATTACAAGCTCAGAAAGATCCACTGTGCGGTGATTGAAAGTCCGATCTAATTACTGGAATATATCATGAATGTGGCATATGCGCAATGCTACTGCAGTATCGCCGATATCTCATTTCAGCAGGTGGTAAGTACAGTTGAGGATATTCAGAGGTAATAGTCCCTTATATGCAGACTGATATTTATGGTTTGAGATATACAGCTATTTTGCAGAAGATTGGTATCGGAGGAGAGATTTGAACTCTCAAGGGTCAATGAACTCGGACAGGGAGCGAATACGGATATATAAAGCAGCACCATGAAGGTTGTTCGTTAATACGATATAATGAAGGTGCTTACTACAGTGAGTCAGACCATGTGACCCTTGATTCCGGATTCCAGATCATAACCTGAATGATATCCTCGATATATTCTCTTGCTTTACGTATTTCTCTACGGGAGTATCCGGATTCCAATGATAGATAAGGTACCAGGACGGGGTATGTATCTACAATGTTACTCCCGTCGTAGATAGGTCCGGTCTGTGTTTCAACCAGGAAGCGAGAAGCGACTTTGAAGGCGATGTGGATATCCGAAGCTCTACGGGCTTCAGCTCTTCCCCACAGCCCCAACAGACACAGTGGAAGCACGATACATGCCCATGAAGCAACTCTGCGTAGAACCGATGTTCCCCGGAGCATTCCAGCAAGAGTACTGATACAGTAAGCAAGAATCATGCTCAGCCCTACTGTTGGCAACCACAAGAAAGTATGCTGTATCCAGACCAGTGGAAACGGTATCAGTGAAAGCAGCATCAATGCTGCGCCAAACCTGATTGGTCTTGGTATTTTCTCAATAAGTGCTGTCAGAAGAAAAGCTGAGAAGGCAAGTATGCCTGTTAGCGGAGATGCAACGAGATGGAATGGGAGTCCCATGTTCAGCAGAATAACGAACTTCGAAAAATATGCCCCGTTGAAAAAACTGAGTTCCATGGGCATACTCATTCCTATAAGCATTCTGGCAGCGTAGAATGTAGCAGATGCAGCAATAGCACCGATCCATACGATTCTACCTTCTTTCAGAGTGTTGACAAATCCACGTTTGAGTACAAGCCAACCCCATGCAAAGATGATGGAAGCATATGGGAGACAGGATTCTTTAGCGAAATAGCCAGCGATCAGAACAAGAAGGCAATAAACGAGATTCCGCCTTCTCCATCCTTCTCCCTTTTCCGAATGACCTATCGCACGATCGTACAGATAGATACTCGCAAGGAGGAAGAGAACCACAAGCCTGTCATTTCTACCTGTAAACGAAACCATCGAATAGGCCTGCGACGGAAGCAGTGACCAGATCACAACTGTCAGAGATGCAACCCATGGTCCAATTCGCTTCCAGAGTATATAAAGAAGGATCCAAATCGTGATCCAGGACAGAAGGAAATCTGTAAGATGATAAAGAACGTAGTTTCCTTTCCAGGCCAGGAAATCGAAAAGAAAAGTCAAGCTGTATATTGGTCTTGTGAAATCCAGCCGAACTGATTCGGTGAGGACCCAGGAAAGGTTAGCTCTACCTTCAAACGCAAAAGGGATTATTAACCTGTTAATGGTCTCCGTGTCGAATGGTACTGCGAATAGAACGGCACGTTGCAGCAGGGACGCGAGAGGGTACACGAACACCGCTGCCAGGAAGCTGAATCTGGTCAGATCACATCGTTTCAGATTGTGTACCCCAAGTCATACATGGTTACCCTCCTCAACATGGATATGCTGAAGACCCCGCCATCTAATCTGGTACCGGAGGAGGGATTTGAACCCTCAAGTCCACAAGGGACAACGGATTTTGAGTCCGTCGCGTCTGCCGATTCCGCCACTCCGGCATCGATTTTAATACATACATTTCAAATCGCGATCCCGAAGAATATGAACAATACCGGAGGGGAAATGCAAGGGCCTCCGGTCATGTGAAGGTGCAAATCATCTTGACAAATGTGCCATTTTGAGATAAGTTTGTTCACTTATCGGGCCCATAGCTCAGTTGGCTAGAGCCACCGGCTCATAACCGGTCGGTCCCTGGTTCGAGTCCAGGTGGGCCCACCAGACTACTGTTACCTGGAAGGGCGGGTAGCTCAGTTGGCTAGAGCACAAGCTTCACACGTTTGGGGTCGCAGGTTCAAATCCTGTCCCGCCCACCATTCCTTGGAGCGGAAGCATTGGTGCGGTGATCATGTACTGTGATGCATGCATCATATTTGAAACCTATTTTGGGGTACCTTTTCAGGTGCCCCTTTTCTTTTTGTGGAACATGCGGGAGTAAGAATAGATGAATGAAGATCTTATGAAAATATTGCTGATGCAGGAAGTTGATTCCCGTATAGATCGCACGACTCGAGAAATGGATGAAATACCACGGGAGAAGCTTATCCATGAGAGAGAGCTTGAGTCACAGAAAGCGGATTACGAAAAAGAGAAGAGAAATCTGGAGGAAATAAGGGAATCCAGCAGAAAATGTAATGAGAACAAGGAAGCTGCGGAGAACACGCTGGGGGAATTCAAGAATAAACTCCTGGAGATGAAAACAAATGAAGCCTACAGGACCATGCTGGGGCAGATAGAATTCGCCGAGAAGAAGATTAGTGACCTTGACATCCAGATTATTGAAAAAATGTACGAAGAGGAACAGGGCGAGAAAGATCTTGAAGAGGCAAAGAAAATATGGGAGCGGAATACAAAGAGAGCCGGGAAGAGGCAGGAGATCCTTGACGGTCAGTTTGAGGTTCTGAAGGAGAACATGGAAG
>DAOWFD010000148.1 GCA_030638185.1 Candidatus Aegiribacteria sp. | reverse complement strand
GAGGGATTAGAAGAGAGTTATCAACACTCATTCAAATAGATCGTTCATTCATAGAACGTAAAACAGTGTTTTGAGTGTGGTGTCGTTAAGAACCCCGTCTCCCGGAAGGGGGGCGGGGTTTCATTGGAGGGGGTACTTTTCTGTCACTCATTATCAGGAGCCGGAGGCTTTGCAGGAAGTAGCTGAGTTTGAAATTGTCGGGCTTCTCACTGAGTTCGGGGAAGTCATCCATTGATCTGGTATTCAGAACTTCCAGATCCGGCCTCCATTCGATGTTTCCGGGTTTTCGGATGTCGAACAGGTAGAAGAACCCTTTCACTTGTCCTGATGAAGTATCCTCCATCTCAACGATCAGCAGATAATCGCACCTGGCGTTTGCCATAATATCGAAGGAGATCCGCCTTCTGCCTGCAGGTACCACAATTGCTCTTCTTCCGCTTGAGAAAAGGAGGCTGTACCTGCCGTTGTCGGAAGGGTGCTGGGGAGTTCTCCAGCAAAGGATCCTCTCGTTAAGGAACCACCTTCTCGCCACGGCTTCAGCAAGAAGCACTTCGAGGAAATCCGGGGAATCGGAACCACGTGCTTCCCTTATGAGTTTTCGAACCAGCAGTGGTGGGATAACGGCTTTCATTGAAAGCCATTCTTCGTACAAATAATCCGTTCAGTCATCATTGCATTTCATCTTACATTTAGGTAAATTCAACCTCGTATATTTTATGAATAAATCCAAGGAACAAGTTAAGTACAGGAGAAATCGTATGGACAAAAAAACAGCCCTGCACGACAAACATGTCAGCCTAGGCGCCAGGATGGAATCCTTTGCCGGTTATATCATGCCTATCAAGTACACGACAGTAAAGGAAGAAAACAATGCCGTTCGCGGCGGAGTGGGTGTTTTCGACCTTTCGCACATGGGTGAATTCAGAGTGAAAGGGAAAGACGCTTCGAAGTTTCTGGATTACATTCTGACCAACGATTCGGAAGTTGAGCCCGGAAAAGCCTATTATTCAACAATGTGCTACCCTGACGGCGGTATTGTTGATGACCTTATCGTGTACAGGCTGTCGGAGGAGGAATACCTGATCATTGTCAACGCGTCCAACATCGATAAGGACTGGGCATGGGTGAACAATCATACGGCAGGTTATACTATCGATCTTACCAACGAGAGTGATGAAACAGCTCTTGTTGCCATACAGGGACCCGATGCTGAAAAAGTGGCCCAGAAGCTCACCGATGAAAAACTCCAGAAAATAGGTTACTATTCTCACACATCCGGTGCCTTTGCCGGAAAGGAAGCCCTTATAGCAAGAACCGGTTACACGGGTGAGGACGGATTCGAGATCTACATCAGATCTGAAGACGCAGAAGCCGTATGGGACGCGGTAATGGAAGCCGGGGAAGAGTTCGAGATCAAGCCTGTGGGCTTGGGCGCCAGGGATACTTTAAGACTTGAGGTGGGATACCTGCTCTATGGAAACGATATGGATCATACTACCACTCCTATTGAAGCAAAGCTCGGGTGGGTTGTAAAACTTAAGACTGATAAGGAGTTCATAGGCCGTGAGGTTATGGCCCGGCAGAAACAGGAAAAGCCGGCCAGGTATATCGTGGGACTTGAAGTTCTGGGAAAAGGATTTCCAAGGCAAGGTGCAGAACTTTTTGAAGGCAACAGAAAAGTTGGAGTAGTCACAAGCGGTTCACTGGCACCGGCACTGGGACACGGAGTCTGCCTGGCATTCGTTGAAAAAGGATTTCACAAAAAGGGTATAGAACTTGAGGCCGAGGTAAGAGGAAAGAGAATTCCGGTTAAAACTGTTAAATTGCCATTCTATAAAGACGGCAGCAGAAAGTAACGCTAGGAGGAGAGATGTCTGACATTCCTGAAGGACTTCGTTATACCGATTCGCACGAATGGATCAAGGACCTGGGAAACGGCGAATACATGATGGGCCTTACATCCTATGCCCAGGAGCAGATGGGTGAGATTGTAATGGTGGAATTTCCCGGAATACTGGATTTTAATTCCGGAGATATTCTGGGCTCTCTTGAAGCGGTGAAAACCGCCGAGGATTTCTACGCTCCGTTCGACTGTAAGGTTGTTAGGATCAATAAGGGT
>DAOWFD010000249.1 GCA_030638185.1 Candidatus Aegiribacteria sp. | reverse complement strand
GCCCTCGCAATTGACAACCTTGAACGTGAGATGGTCAAAATGGCCAGCTATGCAGAAGCTACTGTCAACGCGTCTATATCCTGCTTTTTCAAGGGTTATCCAAAAACGGACAGGATAATGTCCATGGAGGACAGGGTAGACTACATGCAGCGGGATCTTACCGTTTATGCCTCAAAACTGTTTCAGCGGAACCTTGATCAGATCCAGTCGCTGAAACTGCCTGTTATCATACATACGATCAACGACCTTGAAAGGGTATCAGACCATGCGGTCAATATCGTTGAGGCCAGGAACAGGATATCCGGAAGCTTTAAAATAGAATCGGGAGAGCTGGCTGAAGCATCTATACGAGCATCTGAGATCGTAATCAAGATGCTTAACTCAACAAGGTTATCCCTTAAATCCCATGACAGGGAAGCCTCCCAGGCAGTTCTTGCTCTTGAGTCAAGGCTCAACAGGCTCGAAGACGATGCACGAAGAAGCTACACCGACTGCCTTACCATAAAGGGACAGGACGGATTGAAGAGGCTTGCGCTGCTTGATTTTATAGATTACTGTGAGCGTATCGGCGATCACCTCACAAACATAGCTCAATCCCTTATCGGTGGAGGGGTATGGCATGGAACCGATGATATTCATTAACCCCAGCCTGTAACAGTGAGTTGACAATGATGTCCAGGATTGCGAGATTTATTAAGTTGTGTCCGGTCAAAAATTGACCGGAGTTTTTGCAGATGGGAGAGGCCGAACCGCAACTGTGGTTCGCTGTTGCTTTCCCGCAAGCAGACATCCTCTTGCGGAAAGGACGACAGATGAATAAAATCAGAACCTTGATACTTGGCGCTGCAGGGCGCGATTTTCATAATTTCAACGTAGTCTATCGAGACAATCCGGACTACGATGTGGTAGCATTTACCGCAACACAGATACCGGATATAGATGACAGAAAATATCCTGCCGAACTTACAGGAGAATTATATCCCGAAGGGATTCCTATTTTAGCTGAAGACGGACTTGAAGAGATACTCATCGAAAAGGACATAGATCTCTGTGTTCTGTCCTACAGTGACCTGTCGGACAATACTGTCATGGAACTCTGTTCAAGGGTCAATGCTGCAGGTGTTGATTTTACCATGCTTGGGGCAGAAAGAACCATGATAAAGAGTTCTAAACCTCTCATCGCTGTCTGCGCGGTGCGTACAGGCTGCGGTAAAAGCCAGACAACAAGACGTGTGATAGATATTCTTCAGGCGGCCGGTAAGAAGGTTGTCGCCATCAGACACCCGATGCCTTACGGTGATCTCGTTGCTCAGAAAGTTCAGAGGTTTGCAACCATTGATGACCTCAAGAAGCACAATTGCACCATCGAAGAGATGGAGGAGTACGAGCCGCATATAAAATGTGGAAACGTCATATACGCCGGAGTAGATTACGAGGCAATACTCCGCGAGGCGGAAAAAGAGGCTGATATAATACTCTGGGATGGCGGAAACAACGATATATCCTTCTACAAGCCTGATCTGACGATTACAGTGGTAGACCCTCACAGGCCGGGACATGAGATATCTTATTATCCGGGACAGACTAATCTCAGGCTTGCCGATGCTGTTGTTATTAATAAGATAGACAGTGCCTACCCTGAGGATGTTGATGAGGTAAGAGCCAATGTAAGAGCTGTGAATCCTGAAGCATTGATCATTGATGCCGCAAGTCCCCTGACCGTGGATAATCCCTCTCTCATCACCGGAGCGAAAGTCCTCGTGATTGAAGACGGGCCGACACTTACCCACGGTGATATGGAGTACGGTGCAGGATTCGTCGCAGCCGAGAAATTCGGGGCGGCTGATTACGTTGACCCCAGACCTTTTGCGGTAGGTAGTATTATCGACACGTTCGAGAAGTACTACGCAGACAGGGAGGAAGCAGTTATTCTTCCTGCTATGGGCTATGGTGAGGACCAGATGAAGGATCTTCAACAGACTATTAACGCATCGGATTGTGATGCTGTTATCATAGCAACTCCAATCGACCTTACCCGGATAATCAAGATCAATAAACCAGTTGTAAGAGTGGGATACGAGCTCCAGGAGATCGGAAAACCTGATCTTCCTGAAGTTCTGAAATCATTCATGAATTAGCTGGAATAGAAAATGTTTTATCATGCAGAAGGCAGGATTCGTATCCTGCCTTTCTACGCAATCATTTGTTTACCTGTGCGATAGATAAGGGAGGTACAGGTTCAATGGCTAAGAAATCCTCACCTTCTAAGAAAGCCTCCGCCGGGATGAAGAACGGCGGCAAGGTTGAGGAGAAGAAGAGAACATCGAAGGGAAAACTCCGCTCCGAACCTGATTCCTTCGTGCATGTTTTTCCGGATTGGTGTAAGGGTTGCGGTATATGTGTTGAGTTCTGTCCCACCGGTGTTCTTGAAATGAAAGACCAGAAGGCCGTAGTCGTTCACCCGGAGAAATGTGTCAGATGTTATCTCTGTGCCAGAAGATGTCCTGATTTTGCAATCGGTATCAAGGACAGACAGGGACGAGTGAACGGTACCCAGGATAAACTGCAGCATTTACCGACAACAAAGGTAAAGGGAGAAGGTGATTCCAGGTGATTGTGCCTTGGGGTGAAACCAGACTTGTTCAGGGAAATGAAGCTGTTGCCCTCGGGGCAGTTGCTGCCAACATAGGATTTTTTGCCGGTTATCCCATAACTCCGTCAACCGAGATAGCAGAGCTGCTTGCGCAGTACATGCCTCTGCTTGATAAAAAGTGGATCCAGATGGAGGATGAAATAGCAAGCATCAGCGCTCTCATTGGAGGAAGGCTCGCAGGCTCCAAGTCCATGACAGCAACCAGTGGCCCCGGTTTCAGCCTTATGCAGGAGGGACTGGGATACGCATGCATGACGGAAGTTCCAATTGTGGTTGTAAATGTCATGCGGGGAGGACCCTCCACCGGCTTGCCCACACAGGCTGCCCAGGGAGATGTGATGCAGGCCAGGTGGGGAGCTCACGGAGACCATCCCGTGATAGCCCTGGCACCCTGCAATGTAAAGGAATGCTTCGAGCTGACAATCAGGGCTTTCAATCTTTCAGAGACCTTCAGAACACCTGTTATTCTCCTTCCGGATGAGATCATAGGCCACATGCGGGAAAGAGTTGTCTTTCCTCTTAAGGAAGATGTTCATGTTGTTCCAATGCCTGTTCCAGATGTTCCCGTTGAATGGTATGAACACTACCACGAATCGACATCGAACGTCTCGCCCATGGCCTCTTTCGGCAGTGGTTACAGATATCATGTAACCGGTCTACTACATGATAAACATGGTTTTCCCACAAGAAAAGAGAACGAAGTAATCGCGAAGATGGAAAGACTCAAGCACAAGATCACAAGAAGACTTGACGAACTTGAGGATGTTCAGATGCATAATGTGGAGGAGAGTCCCGTGATTATCTTCGCCTACGGTTCCGTTTACCGGTCAGCGCTTGCCGCACAGGCGATTCTGAAGAAGAAGAGGAAAACGGTCGGTATCTTCCGCCCCGTAACCCTCTGGCCATTTCCTGACAGAACAGTTAAGGAGATGCTGGATTCCAAGGATGTTATACTTGTACCGGAGCTGAATCAGGGACAGATGATACATGAAGTTGAAAGAATGACCAGGGATTCTGTCAGAGTTGTTCCCCTTCACCGGATAGACGGGTATGAGATCACACCTGAAGAGATCGTTGACGCCGTTATGGAGGTAATCTGATGTCTGCCACAATTCCTTACGAGTATAAGTATCTCAGATCCAAGAAACGGTTTCCACATGTATGGTGCCCCGGATGCGGTATAGGCATAGTAATGGGCTCCATAATCAGGGCCGTCGACACCATGGGATGGGATAAAGACGATATCGTAATGGTCTCCGGGATCGGATGCACCTCCAGAATGCCGGTATACGTTGATTTCAATACACTTCATGCCACGCATGGTCGTGGACTGGTATTCGGGACCGGTGTAAAAATGGCGAATCCGAAGCTGAACGTTATGGCTGTAATGGGTGACGGTGATGCCCTTGCCATAGGCGGTAATCACATCATCCACGCTGCCAGGCGAAACATCGATATTACTGCGATTATCGTTAACAACAATAATTACGGGATGACCGGCGGCCAGTTTTCTCCTACCACTCCTCCCGGAGCCAGAACATCCACCACTCCCTACGGGATGATCGAACCGGCTTTTGATGTCTGCAAGCTCATGGACGGAGCAGGCGCATCGTTTGTTGCACGGGGTACGGTTTACCACGTAACCGAACTTGACAATATGATTCTAAAGGCGTTCATGAAGAAGGGCTTCAGCGTTGTTGAAGCTCTCGCTCCATGCCCGACTAATTTCGGCAGGGCGAACCGTCTCGGAGGCCCGGTTGAGATGATGCAAATTCTAAAGGACAATACGATAAACATAAGCCAGCTGAAGGCCATGAAACCCGGTCAGACAGATGGTAAGATTGTTCGGGGCATCTTTGTTGACAGGGATTCCATCTCATACATGGAGAGATATGAGGCGCTCTGCGAAAAAGCTAAGAAGGCAGCGGAGGCTAAGAAATGAAGAAATACTATGAGATAAGACTGTCGGGCGCGGGAGGCCAGGGACTGGGTCTTGCAGGTAGAGTATTCTCCGAGGCCGCTATTGAGTCGGGTTACAACGTATGCCAGACCCAGAGCTACGGTCCGGAAGCAAGGGGCGGCGCAAGCAGAACGGATATCATTATTTCAAGAAAAGAAATACTGTACCCGAACTGTAGAAATCTTGATATTCTTGTGGCAATGAACCAGGAAAGCGCGGACAAATTTTACAGATCAGTTGTTGATGAGGGTATCATACTTGTGGATACAACCTATGTGAACCAGATTCCCGAGGGCAGAGTGTACGAATACTGTCTTACCAACATAAGCATGGAGGAGTTCAAAACTCCCATGGCGGCGAATATAATTGCTGTGGGTATGCTGGCTTCACTGACAAGGTTATTCACTCTGGAAAACTGGATCAGAGCAATTAAGAAAAGGGTTCCTGAACGATTCATCAAGATGAACCTCAAGGCCTTCGAACTCGGACACAAAGAGGGCCGCGAGATCCTTCATGTGGAGGAAGGAAGAGTCCCTGTAGCCTACGATAGAAAGCAGCCTGTACCTGAATGTCTGAAAAATGACACATGATAAGCTTAAACCGGTGGTATTCACGAATGTCACCGGTTTTATTGCTCACAATTTTTCTATGTGATCAACAAATTCATTTACAACGAATGCTCTTATGGTATTGCTGTCCGGATCGCAGGGCGTCATAAAGAATCCCATCCTATCGGGTTTGTAGCCCATTCCAACGCCTACAAATTTCTCACCATCTTTGAAATGGACCCGAAGTCTGGCTCCGTAAATATTCTGCGAATCATCGAAATCGGAGGCTTCTCGATATTCGGGATTCCCATCGAATTCCTTTACGATAAAAACAGCCTTTAACTTGTTGACATAAATGACCTCTGTCTTCTGATCGCTTCTGCCGGTCAGGTGAAACATCGCCCGGTTAGGCGAGAAGTCACTTGTAAAACCCTTTTGAATTCTACCATCAGCATATCGAACAACAATCTTGTTCATCTAATACTCCTTGTCAGAATAAAGTCATCTATTCCATTTACGAATATACTGCAAGGTTACATCTGTCAACGAGGGTTTGTACGGTCAGATATCCAGAGCTCTGCTCCAGCTTTCCTCCATACATTTGTCCCTGAAGAGAATCTGATGCAGCGCTGGCACTTCCGATGACAGGTCAGTCAGATTCCATCCCCCTCCGGGCAGTCTCGCGGAAACCCCCGCTTTCCATAGTTCTCTACTCAGTTCTGCGGGAGAATCTACGTTTACTACTACTGTGCAGATGGCTGCAGCGGATACTATCCAGTCCCTGCGGAAACGTTCAGAATCCTCAAGCAGCACGCAAACCCTCAAGTTTCCCTGCCTGCCCAGAGTCCTGGCTGTTCTACCGGAGTAGTCTACAGGATTGTCCAGATTTTTTACCATATCCACAAGATCCAGCGGAAATTCTTTATCCGGACATAGAATAACGTCGAGAACACAGTAAGGATCCGCCTGCAGTCTTGTTCGAACGAATTCAAGCAGAAGGTTTCTCTTCGCCCAGAGATTGTCAGATGTTATCCTTATTGCTCCATGCCTGCAGGAGGGCATCTGTCTCCGAAGAACAGGGCTTGCGTCAAGATCTATCAGTTCCGTACCAGGCCAGCCATCAAACAGAAGGGGTCTTCCGGCAAGGTCCAGGTCATACCCGACGATATCCGCAATCTCCTCTCTTGCTTCGGCGAAACCACCCATGCTGGAATCATAGAGCCTGTAATACGGTGGATAGGGCATGTACCTGCCCCTGAATTGCTGTCTCATTACAGTCCCCGGTAGCATGGAGAGGTAAAACACCTGTACATGCTGATGAAGCTCCCTGTCCCTTATCATGAGCGCCGTTCTTACAGCATCCGAAGGGCTGTCACCCGGCAGATCGAGCATGAGGTCAATAATCGGTGTTACTCCTGCTTTTTTCAGGTTAATTGCTCCATCCAGCACCATTTCAGGGTCAGCTGGACGCCCCACCCTGCTCAGAGTATCCCTGTTGATCGACTGAAGTCCTATCTCAACACTTCTGAAACCGGCATCCGCTATTAAGGACGCTACATCAGGTGAAATGAGATCGCCCCGCATTTCACCGAAAAAATCCGCTTCAAGCGTTCTCATTCCTTTAAGAAGCTGAACAAGATCACCGCGGCTGTTGAATGTGGGATCAAGGAAAACGATCTCTCCAGCTCCCGTGTCAATGAGTTTTCGTAGAAGTTGCTCAGTGCTCTTCGCATCCAGTACTCTTGTAGATGGGTGTGTCCTCCTGTACGCGCAGTACGTGCATCCTCCAGCACATCCCCTGATAGTTTCAACATATACGGATGCGCCCCTGGAAGGATCCAGGTAACCTGTGAGCCAGGGATTCGGATACGTTCCCGGAGCAAAACTCATTTCACCGGCGTCAAGAAAGCTTCCATTGTCCCTGATGATGTTTCTCACGGAGATCGGGTCCAGAATTCCGTCCGCAAGCTTTTCACCCTCGCCTGAAACCATCAGATCGAAACCATCGGAGGAGATCAGCCATTCATTATCCCTGGTTACTTCAGGCCCTCCAGCAACCGTGATTATCCCGGGCAGTTCCCTTTTCAGCATGTTAGCAAGCCAGGTACTTCTTTCAGCGTTCCACATGTATAGGGTGAATGCCACAAGCTCCGGTGATCTGCCTGCGATCAGTTCAAGAAGAGAGCGGTCTCCTCCTTTATCAGCCGTGTCCTGATCAATGACAGTTTCAGGAGGAAGGGATGCGGCAGCTGCCAGTGACGCTCCTGCAAGGGGTACGTTCCCTGTAGCTTCAAGGGGGGTTGCGGGGTTCAGTGGAAGTTGGACTATCAGGCTGGTCAGGTTAGGCAATCCAGCCGCTGCTTATTGATGAAAGATTCGATAGAACCCAGCCGATGTTAAAGATCCACGCTGCAGCCACAAGAAATACGGCTGATGGATGATACAGTTTCAACCTGCTTCTGAAGAGAGATATTGCGGAGAGAAGTAAAAGTACCAGTACAATTTGAAGAATGGAAGTACATGCCGGATATCCGTAATTGATAATAAGAAACACAAACATAAGCAGAGTTACAAGGGCGCTGTTGGCGGATATTCTGGTCAGTCTTTTTATCCAGTATTCCGAATAGGCCAGCGAGGGCATGAAATAGTAGAACCCGCTTCCTTCCCTTGACAGGAGGCGCAGGTAGAAGGTCCCGGTAAATGACATTGTGACAGAAAGGAGAAAAAGTACGATAAATGACATCAGTGACACAATCCACCCGGCTTCATGGGCTTCAACCTGAATGGAATTTTCCGGAGTTATGCCACTTATCAGGAGCAGGGCCAGAAGAAGAACCTGAAGAATTACAGTAACACCAAGGACCGCCCACTGGTTTATTACTTTTCTGTGCATAATCCTGACTACCTGAATAAGAAGTACGAGCCCCGCCAGCTGGCCGGAGGAAGTGCATATAACCGTGATCCCCGACAGGGCGGCAATAACCGCGAAAAGAAGAGCGAATACAAAAAGCTGTACTATACGTAGCCAGGAAAGAAGCCTTGTAATCCTGCCCGCACCCTTCTGCTCAACCTGCTCAACGGAATCACCTGCAAGGTCAACATTCGTAAATGATGAACCTCTGTTAAGCCTGTGAAGAATTTCCTCCAGAATCAGCAGGAAGAAAAGGATCAATACGATTATCATTCTGTGTTCTCCGGACTCCTGACCGTTTTCAGGACAAGACCACCTAATACGAAAAGGATCAGCAGTGAGAGTATAGACAGTCTTGAACTTCCAGTAAGATCGTTAATAAGCGCGAACATCAACGGTCCGAATATACTTGTAAATCTCTGTGAAATCGAAAAGAAACCGAAGTATTCGGCATTCATCCCCTCGGGTATCAATCTTGAGAAGAACCCCCGGCTGACCGCCTGCAGCCCGCCCATGAAAAGTCCGACCATACCGGCGAGAATCCAGAAATCGATAGCTTTCTTCATCCAGAACGCGTAGAATATTATGGCGATGTAGCCTGCGATTCCCGCATAGAGCATTCTCTTTGAACCGAATCTTTTCGCCATCCAGCCGTATAGAAGGCTTGCGGGAACTCCAATTGCCTGGGTCATCAGAAGGGCACCGATAAGATGACCGGAATCGAGACCAAGTTCTGCTTTGCCATAGACTGTGGCCATCATAATGACCGTCTGTATACCGTTGTTGTACAATAGGAATGCGAGAAGGAATCGGAAGATGTTCTTCCTCGACTTTAAATGTCGGAATGTTGAGACGAACGCTGAAAATCCCCTGGAGAAAGATCCTCCAAGAGTCTTTTCACCTCCGCTTGAACCTTCCGGAACCCATGCGAAGAGGGGGATGGAGAAAAGGGACCACCAGACGGCAACAGAGAGAAAAACGAACTTCAGGGCAGTCGCGGTTTCGGTGAATCCGAAAAGGGAAGGTTTCCGTATCATAAGAAGGTTTACAGCAAGGAGAATGCCGCCTCCCATATATCCGAAAGCGAAG
>DAOWFD010000219.1 GCA_030638185.1 Candidatus Aegiribacteria sp. | reverse complement strand
GGCATTACTCACTTGCTCACGAAGCTCCAGTGGCAGTGGTCAATTAGGGATGTTCCTAACTCCTTTGATGCAATTAGGACATTCCCTCGTAATACATATGAGGTAAATAAGTACCATAGAGAAGTCCATAACTATTTCCATCTTTTATACCTGGAAAACAGTAAAGTGAATGAATAGGTTTGGTTACAGTTTTGACATTTAATGACTTTTTCGGGTAAATAGGTATTTTATTTATATATACTTTTGTCTTTACAAGTAGTATCGATAAACGAATCCCGGGTAGTTAATTTCTTTCAAGGTGAGAATATCAATGACAATGTTTTCCAGAGACAAAAAGGATTCTGAAAACAAAGATACTTTCCATTTGTTAAAGCGTTCCCTACACTATTTGAAACCGTATTGGCGAATTCAATCAGTATGCCTGCTTGTTGCTACAGTACTCGCGGTCCTTTCGCTTGTTAATCCGTGGATTAACAAGTTGTTAATAGATGATGTACTACTTGCTGGCAATATAAGTGGTTTAAAAATAGTATGCGCACTCTTTTTAGGAGCCTATCTTATCCGGTCTGGATTCGGTGTTCTGCAATCTTACCTGTACGCAAAAGTAGGAGGTAGCGCGATTCTGGATTTGCGGGAAGACCTCTACAATCATTTACAGACGTTATCATTACCTTATTTTCAGACAAATAAAATAGGAAATATCATAGCATTATTTAATAGCGATATATCAACGATGCAGGGACTATATACAAGTACTATCGTAAGGTTGATAACCGATACATTCAGGTTCGCAGCTTTGCTGATTGTGATGTTCCTTATTAATACAACTCTCACCTGGATAGCGTTGATATGCCTTCCGTTCTATGGCTATTTCATGAAAATGATCGCAAAACCAATCAGACATGCTTCTGCTCATGTACAGGAACAAAGAGCGGACTCTACAGGGGAACTCCAGGAAAAACTCTCAGGAATCAGGGAGATTAAAGCCTTTGTACAGGAGGAATCTCAAGGTCAATCAATCTCTAAAACCTTCATGAATCTCTTTCGAGCCAGAGTCAGGCTTTCAGTCATTGGAGCGCTTGGCGGTATTTCCGGTTTAATTAGTGCCATAGGATTCCTACTAATAATCTGGTTTGGAGGTAAGGAAGTTATTAATGGGACAATGCTTACAGGAGTTTTCATTGCCTTTATAGGATATATGGGAAATCTGTTTGGTCCGGTGAATACGTTCGTTTCAATAAACACAAGTATTCATACGTCTATGGGGGCTGCAAAAAGGGTGTTTCATGTACTTGATCAAAAACCTAATATTGAAGCTGCTATTAACCCTCGGCTTATTGATAGAATTGAAGGATTCATTGAATTCAGAAATGTGAGCTTCCAATACAATGAGAATTCGGAATACGCCATAAGGAATCTTTCACTGAAAATATCTCCGGGAGAATCAATCGCCCTGGTTGGCTCAAGCGGTTCTGGAAAAACAACAATGGCAATGCTTCTTCTAAGATTCTATGATCCTGATGAGGGGTAAATTGTAATAGACGGCTGTAATCTTAAGGAACTGGACACAAAGTGTTACAGGAAGAAGATTGGAGTGGTATTTCAGGATCCATATCTCTTCGATATGTCAGTAAGCCAGAATATCGCCTTTGGTGATCCAGATGCTGACATGGAGGAAATCGAACAAGCAGCAGAAGCTGCTTATGCATCCAGCTTCATATCAAAACTTCCAGATGGTTTCGATACAGTGATCGGGGAAAGGGGAGTTTCTTTATCGGGAGGGCAGCAGCAGAGGCTTGCGATAGCCCGTGCGATTCTCAAGAAACCAGATCTAGTCATTATGGATGAGGCAACTTCATCATTAGATACCGAATCGGAAAAACTGATCCAGAAAGCAATGGAACATCTACTTAGCGGTCGTACAGACATCATCATTGCTCATAGACTTCCTACCGTTAGGAATGCAGATAGAATTGTAGTACTTGAAGATGGAGGTATTGCAGAAATGGGAACATATGAGCATTTACTGGCAAACAAAGGTAGATTCTGGAAGCTTCAGAATACATTGCTTGATAAATGATGGATTCTATGTAGCAATATTTCTGCTACCTCAATAAGATGCGTTTGTTGTGGTCGTGTTGTAAGCTTAAGGGGGTTGAGTTAAATGAGAAACTGCGTATTGGTTTCACTAATGCTGCTTGTACTCCAATCCACCGCATCTTCCGGATGGCTGGTTGAAACGGTGGATAACGGGGGAATAATTAACCCGTCTCTGGCGCTGAACTCTAATGGGTATCCCTGCATTGCCTACCCCGTTGAGGGAATTGGTGTTAAGTACGCTGAATGGAACGGGAGCCAGTGGCTCATCGACTGCGCTTACAGCCTTGTATACCCGAACTTGTGGTTCGTTTCAATGGCACTGGATACCTCAGATATTCCCCATATTTCCTTTGGCCTCGGGTCGCTTTTTTACGTGACTCAAGATGACATGATGGAATGGCAGACCGAGGAAGTACAGTATGGAGGGAGCGTTTCCCATACATCACTGGCTCTGGATGGAGATGGTTTCCCTCACATTGCCTATTGCCATGATTACGGTGCTTCCCTTGGATACGCCTCCTGCTCGGATTCCATATGGGACATTGAGCTTCTGGATACAGGAAACAATACGGGCTGGTATGTATCCCTCCAGATGGATACAGATGGCACTCCGCACATGTCCTACGCCAGAAAAACCCCGTACCTTCTCATGTATTCAAATACAGACACGGTTGATCTATGGTCGTTTCAGGTAATCGATTCCCTGTCAGACCAGTGCCAAAGCACTTCCCTGGCTCTAGATGGAGAGGGTATCCCTCACATTGCCTACAACGCTGAGAACGAATTACGCTACGCTTACTGGACAGGTACTGAATGGCATCTGGAGACTGTGGATGCCTGCGACAGTGGGTCCTGGAAGTATGGAACTTCTATAGCACTGGATTCTTCTGATCACCCGCACATAGCTTACTGCTCGGCTGACGGGCTTTATCTCATGTATACAAGCTGGAACGGCTCTGATTGGCATCATGAGCTGGTCGATACCTTACCAGGTTACTTCAGCGGTGATCCCGATCTGGTTCTGGATGATCTTGACAGACCCCACATCGCATTTCACTGCGGATATCCTGATTTTGCCCTGAAGTACTCGTGGAATGACTGCACCGGCATCGGTGAAGATGACGAACAGATTTGTACCCGCCTTACATGCGGATTGCTGCATCCGAATCCGACCACAGGAACGACCTCAATGCAATTTTCCCTTGCAACGGACTCGCATGTTGAGATCACGATGTACGATATCAGCGGTCGTGTGGTTGAAAGGTCCGTTTCAGGGCAGTACACCGCTGGAACCCATACTGCGTCTTTTTCTGTTTCCTCCCCGGGCATCTACCTCGTGAGGATCTCCTCGGAGAATCAGATGAATACAAAATGCTTCATCGTTATCGATTGATTTCAGAACACCGATCTTCCCTTTTCTTCAGAAAGCCGGGGTAGAAGCGTCCGACTGCTCACCGTGAGGTTAAACCTTATTCGTTATCCAGTACATCTCTTATCATCTGGCCAAGTGCAGCTAGTCTGAAGGGCTTCTCCAGCAGCTTCTTGTCGCCCTTTAGCACGTCAGCAGGTATAATGTCTTTATTCGCGTAGCCTGTCATATAAAGGATGCGACCGCTAAAACCGTCCTCCTTAAGCAGAGAAGCAAGAACTACGCCGTTGATGCCAGGCAATACAATATCGGTAAGAAGGAGTTGGAAATCTATACCGCTGCCTTTAAACAGTTCCACCGCTTCTTCCGCCGACTTGGCAGACACCACCTTGTATCCCTCTCTGGAAAGGTGCCGCTCAACCACGCTTCTAAGGGCTTCATCGTCCTCTACCAGAAGGACACTCTCACCCTTGCCGGATTCAGCGCTCTGTTCAGCTCGCACCTTATCGGGAATATGTTCTCCCTCAACCCTGGGCAGATACACATTGAATGTTGTACCTACCCTGGGTTCACTGCTGACCTCAATAACTCCATCGCTCTGCTTAATGATACCGTACACCATGGCAAGGCCCAGACCGCTACCCTTTTCACTCCCCTTTGTGGAATAGAAGGGTTCGAAGATACGTGCCTGGGTATCTGCGTCCATTCCACTTCCGGTATCGCTTATGGAGAACTGCACGTACCGACCCGGATGAAGATCGGGATTGGTCACCAGCGAATGTTCGTCAATATCAACATTGCTTACCTCGATAGTGAGTTTACCGCCTGATTTCATGGCATCCCTTGCGTTTATCACAAGATTGACAATAACCTGTTCAAACTGGCTTTCATCCGCGAATACACATCCTACGTCCTGCGAGAAGGATGTGACAAGCTGGATATCCTCGCTCAGCAGCCTGCTCAGCATCCTCTGAAGCCCCGATACGACCTTGCTCATGTTCAGAACCCTTGGCTGGAGTATCTGCTGGCTGCTGAATGCAAGAAGTTGCCGGGTGAGTGCAGAGGCGCGATCGGTGGCTTTAAGTATCTCTTCGGCATCCGGCCGCAAGGGATTGGTATCGGAGATATCCGCAAGGATGAACTCGGAATGACCCTTTATTACAGTAAGCAGATTGTTGAAATCGTGTGCGATCCCTCCCGCAAGCCTTCCGACAGCATC
>DAOWFD010000191.1 GCA_030638185.1 Candidatus Aegiribacteria sp. | reverse complement strand
TGCTGCCGGATACTGAAATGCTTCCGTTACTTGTTTCAGCACTAACTGTACCGCTGAAGTTATCAAAGGATATGTTGCCGTTACTGGTATGGGCCTTCGCGGTACCATCTCCCCCGGAAACGGTTATGCATCCGTTAGATGTTTGCAGTTCGGCGATTTCAGTACCGTGGGGAAGCCTGAGCATCAGGCTTACGCCTACATTGGCATATCTGTCAAGTCTGTGTGCTTCTATTCTGGTTAGTATTCCCGCGGTGATCTCTACTTCAGCTTTGTCAAGCTCTTCCTCACTCCGGCTGGAAGTTTTGGTTATCTCGAGTATCAGTTCGGTACCTTCGTACCATTCCACGGTAATAGAACCGTTGAAAGTTAATACTGTAACCGTACTGTTTGCGGGAATTGAATGTGTTTCTGTAATAACTGTTACATACCGTGCACAGCCAGGCATGAGTGTAAGCAGCACAGCTGAAAACAAACTCCTGATTGAAAAGCGATTCTTCAATTGCATCCCCCTTAGCGTAATTTTGATACTGAGGTGGGTTTGTTTATTCCAGTATTCTTAATACCGCTGTAACCTTGCCCACAATTCGTACATCTTCATCTTCATCACGGTATACAATGGGTTTGTGATTCGGGTTTTCAGAACGAAGCTCTACTCTGGTTTTAAATCTGAAGAACCGCTTGACGGTTGCCTCATCTCCGATTCTGACAACTGCTATTTCCCCCTGCTCCACGAACGGCTGGGGTCGAACCAGTACGAGATCTCCGTCCATAATTGCGGCGTTGATCATGCTGTCGCCGTTTACCCTGAGGAAGAACATCCCCTTGATTCTTGCCATATCAGCTGATACGGGCAGGTAATCTTCAATATTCTCTTCAGCCAGTATCGGCAGGCCTGCAGCAACTGTTCCGACAAGTGGAATTTTCTTGATTGCTTTTTTGCCGTCTCTAACCACTCTCAGCGCCCTTGCTGTACCCTCTGTCCTGTTCAGGTAACCCTTCTCCACCAGTCTGTCTATGTGGTCTTTTACCCCTTTTGTACTTTTCAGTCCGAAGTGCTTCTGTATATCTCTTATGCTTGGAGCATACGAGTGTTCATCTATGAAATCGCAGATATAATCAAGAACCTGTTTCTGACGATCCGTGATTCTTCTCATCGTCTATCACCTCCCTCCTATACATATGTTTACTTATGAAAATGTCAAGATGTTAATCACCAGTCTTACGATTGACTTTCCAGCTGCAAAATTACATATTGATTAAGTAGGAATTAGTAATTCAGCATATCAGGGAGGTTGTAATGGAACCTGTTAAAAAGAGTGATGTTCTTGTGTGTTCCAAATGCGGTGTCGAGCTGGAAGTTACAAAAAGATGTGACTGTTCGGACTGCGAAATAGTATGCTGCGGCACGGCAATGGAAGTAAGGGAAAAATCTTCAGGAGGCTGCTGCTGTTAGGCTTAAACCCCTCGGATCTCATCTGTCTTATATTACGGTACAATACACGGCTGTAATCGGGGTGCGGAGAGCATGAAATGCGGCTGATTTGCATTCCTGTTCTGACCGCAGTCCTTTTCAGTGAATAGAAATGCAACGAGAGGTTTTCCAGTGAAGGTTGCGCTTGTTTATCCCAGATGGGACTGGATCGAGTACAACGGACTCGCCGAACCGCTGGGGCTGTTACAGCTGATTTCAGCATTGAGGAATGCCGGCCATCAGGTGGAGTTCCTGGACTATTCCTTCTGCAGCAGACTGGACGAGCTTGATGAAAAAGCCGACGGGGCCGGTCTTATCGGAGTTGCTATTTCTGCTGCAGCCAAAGTAAGCAGGGCAGACATTGTTACCAGGCACCTGAAAAGTGTCGTTCCTGATGCTCTGTTTCTTGCCGGCGGAGCATACCCGAGCATTTTCCCCGGCAAGACTCTTGAGAGTACTCCCTTTGACTTCGTTCTTGTGGGTGAAGCCGAGAATTCCATCGTTGAGCTGTCGGACGCAATCGCAAACGGTATCGATCCCTGCGGTATACGAAACCTCGTATATCTCAGTGACGGCAAGCTTGTTGAAAATCCCAGAAGACCAGTTCCTCCAGACCTTGATGCTCTGCCTTTCCCGGCCAGGGATGTTGTGGATTACGATTCATACCTTTCTGATGGTATGTCCGAATATGGAATGATCACAACTCGCGGTTGCCCGTTCAACTGCTTGTACTGCAAGCCCAGCACGGATTTTATCTTTGGAGGAAACATAAGATACCGAAGCGCAGGAAATGTAGTGGAGGAAATTATCCAGCTGGCGGAGATCAAATCCGTCAGGAAGCTGCCTGTATTCTTTAAGGACGATACCATTACGATGCATCCCGCAGACTGGTTCGAGACTCTGAGGGATCTGCTTCGCATCGAGGGTATCGAACTGTGCTGGCACTGTAACAGCAGGGTTGATACGGTAACACGTAAGAAAATCCGCGTTATGGCCGAGAGCGGTTGCCACTGCATATCATTCGGAGTTGAAAGCGGCAGTCAGAAGATCCTTGATTTTTACCGTAAGGGAACAACGCCTCTGCAGGCCGAGAAGGCATTTAAATGGTGCCATGAATTCGGAGTTGAGGCGACTGCCAATCTCATGATAGGCTTTCCCATGGAGAATGAGGAAGATCTGAAGGCAACCTACGAACATTTGAAAAGGCTCAAACCTGACGATATAATCGTGTATTTTTCAACAGCGATCCCCGGCAGGTACATTCATGACTGGGCAAAGGAGAACGGTTACCTGGCCAACGACACGAACCCCGAACTACTGGATCCCGCCAGAAACAGGGCATGTGAAGTCATGAATATGCGCCTTCCTTTCCTTGAACTGAACGATGTGATACACTGGAAAAGACGTATCGAGAGATACCGCAGCTGGCGCAAAGTATCCAGCTATAATAATATCAGGCACTGGGCGATCGAACTTGCACATCACCCCGGTTCCGCGGCGAAGAAGGCTTACAGGGTCATCCGGGGTTTCGGCGGCAGGGGAGAGGAAATAATCGGCAAATAGAGTTTTCTTCAGATGTACGGTTTCAACAGAACCGCCCGATGGAAGACCGGGCGGTTTCTTATTGGAATCAGGTTTTTCCTTCTATTCCTCCAGAAGATCACTGAAAAAAACCAGGAATAGCGCAATCCGTTTAGTCATTTCGGCATGGGTTCCGTCAGCGTATAGAATGACCTGAAAATGGCTGTTCTCAACCGTTCCGTCGCTCTGGATCTCGGCGACTTTCATAAAACTCATATCGGTGAGTCTTCCGTTTCCGTTCAGGGTGTAAAGCTCACGAAATGAATCGTCCTCAATTCTGCCATTTTCATCTATATAGCCAAGTGTATGAAATGAATCGTCTTCAATTCTTCCATCTTCCTTGATATATCCAAGAATCTCAAAGGAAGCGTTTTCTATTCTGCCGCTATCCCTTATGTAAGCAACCGTTGAAAAATTGCTGCTCTCGAGTCTTATGTCGCCAGCGGTGGTAGGAGCTGCCAACAGGAGCATTATTACGACCGTTGCAAGTAGGTTCCTCATTCGAACCTCCTTTCTTATTATAGATATGCTTAACCTGAGAGCGAGGATTGTCAAGTAATGAACTGGATTTTGGCCATATTATTATCTTTTTCATTATTATCAAATGACAATGTCAATATCAACACTGCTGACGAAGAGACTCTTCAGGTGCTTCCTGGCATCGGTCCGGTCAGGGCTTCGAATATCGTTGAGTACAGAACTCTGTTCGGTCCTTTCATGGAGCTATCCGAGCTTGAATACGTAAGCGGTATCGGTCCGGGAACGGTCACGATGCTCGAAGATCTGGTTTTCATAGACACAAGCCTTGTCACTGCTGCAGATACTCTTCACTGGATTGAAAGAGTGGACTCTCTCTCCGCCGTTCTGATCGTCTCCTATCTGGATGTCGGACAGGGGGACGCAATTCTGGTGGAGGCTGTCGGGGGTGAAACTCTCCTGTTCGACGGAGGGCCTGATGCGGGCGGGCCCCTTGAACCGGCCGTTGTGTTTCGGCTCCGCGAACTGGAAGTTGATACCATCGACATTCTCTCATTCTCACACCCCCACGCGGACCACGTCGGAGGCCTTGCTTCGGTAATGAGAAGCTTTACCGTTCTTCAAGTGCTGGATCCTGGTATGCCCTTTTCATCCTGGTTATACGAGGACTTCCTCAACTCTGTCATGGAAGAGGGCTGCGACTACGGGTTTCTTGAAACGGGAATGACATTCCAGCTTTCACCGGCCGTTACCGTTTGTGTAGTGTACCTCGGCTCGGAGGGAGCCGATCTCAATATAAACGAGAGTTCTGCCCTTCTTAGAATTACATGCGGAAACTTCTCAACTCTTCTCACCGGTGACATGGAGGAGGAATCGGAACGAACCTGTACTCCCGAGGCTCTACCTGTTACGGTATTGAAAGTGCCCCACCATGGAAGTCTCACTTCTGTCTTTCCGCCGTACCTGAGAAGGTTGAGCCCTCAGATAGCGGTATTCTCAGCAGGCAGGAATAACAGTTTCGGTCATCCGCATCCGCGGGTTATTGAGATCTATAGAGAACTGGGTTCTGAAATCTTGCGAACTGACACTCAGGGAACTATTGTTGTGCAAACTGACGGAGAGGTTTTCAGCATTTCAACTCTAATGGTCGGGATTCAATTCGGGGATAACATTGAAGATAAGAACTAAGCTAGCCCCTTACTTTTACATACTCCCTGCACTGATTGTAGTGCTGGTTTTCAGAACCCTGCCTATACTC
>DAOWFD010000360.1 GCA_030638185.1 Candidatus Aegiribacteria sp. | reverse complement strand
GAGAACGGAAAGCATGTTTCCCGCTGTTATGATCGCAGGATAGCATTCCTTGCCGGTTGTTACGGAACGGCCCAGCGCAACGGAATCTCTGTTTGTGGGAGGGATTTTAACAGCCTTGACACCGTGCTTCCTTGCCGCTGCTACAGCTATCCAGGTTGCTTCACCCAGCCAGGGGATCCAGACTGTCCTCTTCCCGATATCCATATTCCTGTTCCCGAGCTGTTGCTGGAAAGGGGAAGTTCCATGCTGTCTTCTTCCTTTGATCGCATCCATGAAGGCTTCACATCTCGTTATTACCCCTGCGTCGGCAGCATGTTCATCGATTTCTATGGTCAGCATGGGTTTCTCACCCATTATTTCTGCTACCTCGTGCTGAATGAATGAATCCGGACCGCAGCCGAAATTGGTAATGTAGACACCGTTAAGCCTTGTATCCTCCCTGATTGCAAGCGCTGCGGCTATAATCCTCTGGCCGTACTGCCAGTACATATTCCTGTGCATCTCCGCGGCACGCTTCAGGGGAAGCTCCAGAAAATCCGTCGGAATCACCGATGCCCCCAGTTTCGCCAGCTTGTCCGGAAGGTCAACGTTCACCGCAGGGTCTGACCCGTTGTATGGCCTGCTGATTATTACGAAGGCTGGCTGGTCTTCTCCGATTTCATCCAACGCCCTCCTGCCCGCTTTCAGCAGGGATTCTCTGAACCGTTGATGTTCTCTTTTCGCGTCTGCAGCGGCTTTTCTGGCAGTGGATGCATCGATGCCCAATTCTGCGGCCATTTTCAACAGACCGTTCATCCATTCCCTTCCGGAAAGGGAGAAATCAAGAACGGGACTCAGAGTGGTAATAATCTCCTCAGCGGAAAGACCAAGACCGGAGTCAATGATATACGGTGAAGCCTCAATATAGGGACAGTTGTAGGATTCCGTGAAATCACCATTCGGAAAGGATCTGAGTATGGAAGGAAGAAACAGGTAATCAATATCCTGTTCAAGCAGGTCCATAACGTGTCCGTGGGCCAGCTTTACCGGGAAACATGTTTCTGCCGCTACACTTTCAACACCGGAATGTATGAGGCTGCTGGTCGAGGTCCCTGATACTATCACATCAAAACCGCACTCCTCGAAGAAAGTCCTGAAGAAGGGGAAGAATTCCCAGAACCATAACGCTCTGGGGATTCCGACAACCGGTTTCTTTCCAGAAACACTGCCGGTGTAGCCTTCAAGAAGAAGCTTCTCCCTTTCCTTGAACCAGTTCGTGCCGGGGGCAACCTGGCTGGAAGGAGTACTTTCCGTTTCGTACTTCTCACATCTTCCTCCGTAGAAGAGGTCCTTCCCGTCATGGAGTATTATACGGTGAATTTCGCAACGGTTTGGGCATCCTTCGCATACGAAGGTTTCCTGTCTGTATTTCTCATCTGCCAGCTTGAACCCCTTGAATGTCGATGGGCCGAAGGGTTTCTTCTCCTTCACCAGGAGGGCTACGCCTATAGCTCCCGTTACGTGGTGGTTTTCGGGGATTGTTACTTGTCTGTCCTGTAGAATCGCGTTAAAGGCTGCTGCTACACCTGTGTTGAAGGCTGTCCCGCCCTGGAAGAATATACGATTACCTATTTTCTTCTCTCCCACAACTCTGTGCAGATAGTTCCTTACTATTGAATATGACAGCCCCGCTACAATATTCTCTACTGAAGCGCCATCCGCCTGTTGGGAAAAGACGTCACTCTCCATGAATACCGTACAACGCTCTCCAAGACTGCATGGAGCCGTGGCGCCGATAGAAAGGGGTCCGAATTCCCTTATATCCAGGCCAAGCTTTTCCGCCTGTTCTTCCAGGAAGGAACCCGTTCCAGCGGCGCAGACCTTGTTCATTTCAAAGTCAACTACTCTCCCGTTTTCAAGAGATATATACTTCGAATCCTGCCCGCCTATCTCGAATATCGTATCGACTTCGGGATCGATTTCCACAGCAGCTCTGGCCTGGGCGGTAATCTCATTTCTGACGATATCGGCACCTGTAAAATCACCTGTCATGTACCGCCCGGAACCGGTTGTGCCCACACCGAGAACCTTCCTGTCCCTGCCAAGGGAATGCTCCAGCCTTGAAAGTCCCTGTTTCACCGCCTCTAGAGGCCTCCCGGCAGTCATCAGATATTCGGATGCATGAAGATTTCCGGAGGTTTCCCCGATCGCCACCAGATTTGTGCTTATGGATCCGACATCGATGCCGATATAGACAGGTTCGTCGGTATTCTCAGATATTTCCCGGGATCCGGGGTGCGGAATTGAGAAATCCCTCAGTAAAGGCAGGATTTTCCCCTGGTTGCTTCCTTTTTCAATGTTGAGAAGCCTGCCTATAAAATCGCTATCGATTATTCTGGATTTGCCGTCATCTGCTGTAAGTGCGGCTCCTGCAGCTGTGAGGCATCTGAAATTCTCCGGGATGATAAGATCAGAAAACTCACTGCCGAGAACCTCCCGGAAGGCATTGACCATTCCCTTGTTTGCCGCTACCCCGCCTACGAAGGCGACGGGAGGACGGAAATCCCTTCCCGAAGCAATGGAACTCTTGAAATTCCTTGCCACAGCGAAGCAGAGGCCGGCAACTATGTGGGATACCGGTGTACCTATCTGCTGGAGATGTATCATATCTGATTTCGCGAATACGCTGCATCGTCCCGCTATCCTGGGTGGATGGCTGCATTGAAGTGCCAGTTCGCCGAGTTCTTCGGTCTTCAGCCCCAGCCTTGAAGCCTGCTGATCAAGGAATGAGCCCGTGCCGGCTGCGCAAACTGAATTCATGGAAAAATCATCAAAGATCAACCCCTCGGGAGTCTGCCTGAAAAGAAGCAGTTTTGAATCCTGTCCACCCATTTCGATGACCGATTTGGCCTCCGGGCAGTAAAGTGGAATTGAAGCTGCGAGGGCAACTACTTCATTGATAGTCTCGCAACCTGCGGTTGATGATGCACTCCTTGAAGCGCTGCCGGTGAAAGATGCCGGGCTTCCCTCCCACCCCTCAAGATCCGAAAGGATATCTACAAGGGAATCGACAGGCTTGCCATGGTGCCTTCTGTAAAGAGCGGTGGTAATACTGTTTCCGTCCATGAGCACGACCTTTGTACTCACGGATCCCATATCTATACCGATCCTTCTATTCATATAATCTTATCCTTCTTGAAAATAATCTGCATGCCGGAATCTTCAGGTAACCGCATCAAGTGTCAGAAGTAAGGAACCCGTTCATAATACATCCGGAGATTGAAACGGTTCCATCACCCGAACCGGAACTGAAAGATAAATAAATCCGTTATATTGCGGTAGATTGATGTTTAACGCTGTCGGAAACCTTGCTGATATTATCCTAAAGGCACAGGAGGAATATAATCATTGCGAAGAACCGGGAAACCGGCGAGTGCCGGCTTCCTTTTTCATCATTGCTCTGCTAATTGAATGGGATGCGTAAAGGGGCAGAATCAGATAACGATGGAAAATGCCCCAGGTCAATCCATGGAAATGAAAGACGCTGTAAATGTCAAGATCAGGTTGCTTTGAGATACGGACGAACTGCCCTGGATGCGGACAATCGGCTCCGGAATTCCCATCAGGTACGCAAAAACTGCGATGATCAAGAGGCTCGAAATTGTTCAGGAAGAGATCCTGAAGCCATTCCACTGGTTCCTGGACCGCTGGGAAGACAAGCTGGCGAAAATGGGAGTTAACCGGTCAGATCTGGAAGCCCACCTGACTCCGGGCCACAAGGAGAGATTTGGAGTAGTCGTCAGATTCATCTACCCGGAAGCGCCCGACGACCCAGCCTCTCGTCAGGTGCCTTGCCGATCATGATCCGTGTTATTCGTCTTCCGGTAAAGCATACATTCATGACAGGATCACCATTACCATCACGAGATGTATACAGATGTTCACCTATCAGGTCAAGTACAATCCTCCAGGGTTATATTATGGTAGATTATAATTGACATTTCAGGAAACCCTGCTGATATTTTTCACATGAAGCACAGGAGAAATACAATAGCTACGAAGAACCGGGAAACCGGCGAGTGCCGGCTTCCCTTTTTAATCATTGTTCTGCTGCTGTTCGCGGGGACCTCAACGGCGTACGTCGGGCCGGGTG
>DAOWFD010000425.1 GCA_030638185.1 Candidatus Aegiribacteria sp. | reverse complement strand
TTCATCGAATGGGCAAGGAGCAGTGACGAACCACTTATAATAGCATACAAGAGCCCCAAGGCAGTAGCTCTGCTTATTTTCGAATCGGCGCTCACTGAAGAGGGCATCGAATGGAGTATGCAGGGTAATCCTGAACCCGACTCTGAGATTCTACTCTTCAACGCGCAGGGACAGCCTAACCTTAATCCGGCTCTCCAGAATGGAACGATTCACGGGTACGTTTCCAACAATCCTGCATGCGCACTTGCTGAACATACCGGTATTGGTAAATGCGTAGCCGAGTTATCTGATCTTCCACCGGGAAACTTCACGAACCATCCATGCTGCGCTATTGCCGCGACAGAGACAGCTATTGCTGAGCGACAAGAGGATATTGCCGCAGCTCTCCGTCTCTTTGCCGCAGCCACAGACTATATCAACATTAATCCGGAAGATGCAGCATTCGCCGCGGCGGAATGGATAGGAAATCCTGTTGAAGTTGAAGTAATATCGATGGCAACCAGCGGTTACAGTATGCAGGTGACGGAAGACTGGCTCGACAATATGATTTCAATCGTTGAGAACATGAGGAACCTGGGAGCTTTTACAGGGCCTCTTGCTGAGCGAGACGACGAAGCCAACGCAGCATTCCTTTACGAATTTTCACTTATGCCTGACGATCTGAGGTAGCTGAAATTTCATCCGGTAAAGTCGGTAAAACCACAATACGCATACTGCGCAGGATCTGGAAATATCTACCTGGATTCGCAATCCCATGCCTGCTGATTGTCTGGTGGTTTGCAGTTACAGGGGGTGGGAGGGATACCCTCCTGCCCTCTCCAGAGGAAGTTACATCAATACTATTTCACCCATTTCAGGATCAGATCTCCACAGGATCAATGACCTGGAGTACTCTGGTGAGCCTGGTAAGGGTCGCTCTGGGCTTCTCACTTGCGGCACTTATCGGGATTCCAATCGGACTTCTTATGGGGGCATCTCTTCATGCAAGGAAATTTCTGTCACTTATGGTCGAAATGGCAAGACCCCTTTCCGCCATTGCTCTTCTTCCCCTTTCGATAATCCTCTTCAAGGCGAGAACATTCTCTCAGCTGTTCGGTCTAGAACACCTTAGATATCAGAAGAACCTTCTGAATGAAATGCAGCTCGGAATGATATTCATTCTCTTCTGGGGGGGTGTCTTTCCAATAATACTGGGAACCATTCAGGGTGTTCGAAGTGTTCGAAGAATGCATCTGGAAGCTGCTGGGATACTTGGAGCCGGTAGGCTTTTCACGTTCAGGCATGTTATCATACCCTCGGCCCTTCCGGATATATTTCACGGGCTTAAGCTTGGCATCGGAAGATGCTGGATGGTTATTATTGCTGCGGAAATGCTTCCTGGAACCAATTCCGGCATAGGATACCTGATAAGATACTCCTACCAGCTGTCCAGGTACGATATCATGCTGGCAAGCATTGTTATTGTAGCGTTCATCGGAGCGCTTTTTTCCAAAGGTCTTGAATCTATTGGAGAAAAATCTCTCGTTCTTAGAAGCAGGGAAAGATGACATGATTGCGTTGAAGGTGACCAATCTGTCAAAAACCTACAGGGAATCCTCCGGAGATGTGCATGCCCTGGACTCTGTTACTTTTGAAACGGAAACAGGTGAATTTCTATGTTTTCTCGGTCCTACCGGATGTGGCAAGACAACCCTGTTGCGCGCCATTGCAGGACTGGAAAAACCCGATAACGGCGTGGTTAGAATTCAGTCACATCCTGATGGCGGAGAACCGGTAATAGGTTACGTCTTCCAGCAGGGCGCGCTTTTTCCCTGGATGAGCATCTTCGCCAATTTAGAGTTCCCTCTTAAGGCGAAAAGGATCGTTAAGGATACCCGTCGGGAGAAGGTAGAATCCATGCTTGAAATGATGGGGCTTTCATCCTTTGCTTCCTCATACCCCCACCAGCTTTCGGGGGGCATGCAGCAACGGGCTGCACTTGCGCGGTCTCTTGTTATGGAACCTGATCTTCTTCTCATGGACGAACCTTTCAGTTCCCTGGATACAAGGACCAGCCAGGAATTGCAGGAAAACCTCCGGGATCTCTTGAAGAGGGCATCCACCACAGTTCTTTTCGTCACCCATAACATCGAGGAAGCGGTTTTCATGGCCGGAGAGATTATAGTGCTTGGTCACCGGCCTGGAAGAATTGTGCGCAGGGAAACAATAAATCTTCCTGAATCCAGGTCACGCCTGTCCGATGCTTTTACAGAATACCTGGTCTCACTGAGAAAAACCTTTGAATCACTGGTTTCAGGCTCGTAAACCGTCTATTCAAGTACGAAGTTGTATACAACTGAAGTCCAAACTCCAACCGGTACTCCGTCAGCCCTTCTTGCCGGTGACCAGCTGCTTTCCATTATCGAGACCATGGCAGCGTTATCCATGCTTCCAAGTCCGGAACTGTCGATAACAAGCGCTTCCACCGGATAGCCTTCGCGGGAAATGAAAACCTGTAAGATCACTCTTCCTTCAACACCAGCCTGCCTGGCCATTTCCGGATACTCCGGAACCGGTCTGTAAGTACACACAGGCTGAACACTATGCTGGATGAAAGTTCCCGGTTCGGGTATAGAGTTATCCGGAGTTTCATCCAGTGTAAGATTGTTCATACTGACGGTAATGGCATGACCCAGACCCGCGGTATCTACAGCTGTGCTGATAACAAGATCAGGCTGCACAATATCCGGAATTTCGTTTAGTATGATCCTATCCACATCGATTGGGTCTTCATCCGGCATTTCAGGGGGAATCTCGTAGAGCTCTCCCGGGTCGAATCCCTGAATCTCATCGGTTGCTGTTCTTGATGCCAACCTTCCTATCGGTGATCCGGGAATAGCCTCAAACGCCAGTATCAGGAGTACAAGCCCCCAGAAAATCCCATAATCCATGGCTCCCGCTTTTGCTGTAGCTTTCCTTCTCATTTTTGAACCTCCTTCAGCCGTTATACCTCAGAAAGTGGTCCTGTATTCCAGGAAAGCAAACAGTGTACTACATGAACGATCTGTGATGCATGATTACTAAGACCAGGGATCCGAAGCAGAATGCTTTTGCCAGGACCGGTGGTTGAGAGATACTAAGTAATAACGGTTTCCAGGTTGCGGTCAGGATCTTTTTAGTGTCGGGATCATCCTCGCTGACGGGTGATCAGCAATGTGCGCTGAATCCGTGTGCTTCCAGGACAGCATGTTCTCGACAAGATAGAACGGAGTTTCAGGAGTATACAGGAATATTAACTCGGGCTAACTTCTATTGTAACAGTTATGAAGACAGTAATTCATGACAGAATGGCAAACTGCAATTCCAGATAATTTTATTTACTGTTCTTTTCCTGCCAGCATGCAAGCTGACTACTGGCTGCCCGGTATCCTTCAGCGATTATTTCCTCTGCCCGATGGAATTCCATGAAGTTGATGTGGCCCAGTTTGGGTTGAATCAGCATATCAGGAGGATCGGATCTCAAATTCACAGTCGTTATCTGGCTTTCCATGATTTTGATGGATGTCATCAATACTTCGATGATATTTGGTTGTGGATCCCTGGCCATCCACTGTTTGATTCTTCCTGCAGCCGCCAAATTGATTTCACGAAGCTTCTCGTTCAGGAGAGTAGTTGTTCTATTCCCTGAGATGGAGTGCACCTCTTGTTCGACCATTTGAATATCTTTGCTGCCATCACGTGGTGTTAATCTATCGTGCTTTCTCTGAACTATATCGCAATTGAGATCAACCGCTATGACGAAGTCCGCACCCATTTCTCTAACAGTGCGCACGGGGACCGGATTTACCAGACCACCATCTACAAGAAGATAGTCACCCTTCCGCACCGGTTTAAAAATTCCGGGGAGTGAAATGCTGGCTCGAATAGCTTCGACAATGTTGCCTGCTTTCAAGACGACCTCATCTCCAGTATTCAAATCGGTTGCAATAATGGCAAGTGGAAGAGGAAGTTTTTCGATGGGCTTATTGAGTACATACTTGTGAACGAAATCGGCAATTTTCACCCCATCGATAAGACCTGATTTCGGGAGCACAGGGTCACTTAATGAAAGTATATGTTTCCTGCTGAATTGCTGAACTGCAGCTTCCAGCAAATCGATCCTGCCTGAAGCGTAGACTGCACCTACAAGAGCGCCGATACTTGTTCCAGCGATGTAATCCACTGTGATTCCTGCTTCTTCCAAAGCGCGGATTACACCGATATGAGACCATCCGCGAGCTGAACCACTTCCCAGTGCAAGCCCGACTTTGCCAGGTGAATTCAGGTTATTGTTAACAAATTGCATCGTATTCAACTTCTACAACGGGATTGCTCTTAACCCCCCTGGATCTTTCCGTTTCTGTCAAATGCCGTTCGATTATCGCTTTAATATTTTCCATAGCAGTCAATTGTTCTTCTCTTTTCAGGCCACCCACTTCAACAGGTTCCGAGATAACAACATTTATCTGTATGCCAAAGTGTATCCACGGACTTCCTTGGGATTTGATCTTCCTTGTACCTATCAGAGCAATCGGCGTAATGGGTATGTTCGTTTTCGCTGCAAGGTATACAGCGCCTCTCTTGAAAGAGCCGAGTTTTCCTGTATTACTCATTACTCCTTCAGGAAAAACAACAAGCGACAGACGGGATTGAAGAAGTGCTGCAATCGTATCAATACCCTTGAGATCATTGAGAGGATTTACTCTGTCCACACTAAGAAAGCGTAGATGGCGCATGATGTAATTGTAAACGGGTACTTGAAACATTTCCTTTTTTGAGACAAAAGTAACGGGAATCGGAAGTATGGCGGCCAGGATGAATGAATCGAACCAGCTTTCATGGTTAGCCACAAGAATCTGAGATCTTTCTCTTATGATGTTATGAAATCCCTGTACCTGTAGTCTGACACCTGCTGCTTTCAGGAGCAGCGATGATGCGGCGCGAAGAACTGCTCCATTGCGCAGGAGGCGGTCAGGCAGAATAGAAACCAGAAGAGCTAAGCATAGAACATCCAGAAAAAGGATTGGCCACCAGAATAAAGTGGCAGCTATGGTTTTAAGTTCCTCAGCCAATTTCATATTGCTAGAAGCTTGCCCTTGCTTTCAAAAACAACTCATCCCGGTCATTAAGCTGTCTGAATAAGTTCTCGCCCTCACCATGCAGGATAGCACCGCCGAAGGTTAGCTCGATATTATCAACAGGTCTGTATGTCAGTTCCGGAACATACGCCAGACCATAATTCTCTGTTGGATCATCCCAATCACTTACAGAAATCGCGATGGAAGCCGGTACAAGAGTTAGTTTGCTGTTCAGGAAACATTGTTCTGCACGAAATGTTAAGTAGTCGTTGAGGTTTTCCCTGCCTTGCTCATGCAGGAAACCATGAAGCACCTGTGTGTTCACGTATACACCATTTCCAAACGTGTAATCACAACCTGCGATAAAGCGAACGTACGGTTCGTCATCAAGCACTTCTTCAGCAGGTAGTCCGGGTATATCGAGCAAGACTTCTTCAGGGAAGAACACTGCTCCTTCTCCCCAGATACCGACTGAACCGACAGCCCCCGCAAAATCTCCACCGATGACTTGAACTTTCGGATAAATGAGAGTTATCACAGAATCGGACATCGATATGGAGCTGGGAGTCGGAAGATGGTACCGTCCATAGTAGTAACTGAGGGAAAGGTCGAAGCCATGCATAAAAGTACTCAGTTTGAACGCATACTGTGAGGATTCATTCAGATCGCGATCCGGAAGTTCAATCTGCTGCTTAAATCCCTCAAGCGAAACTCCGGGTGGAAGGCTCAACCCCGAAGAAAACGCTGAAAGCAGCGCACTTGAATAGCTCGGAGGAGGCAGGCGGGTTGGGGTGAAAGTTGGTACGAAGACA
>DAOWFD010000205.1 GCA_030638185.1 Candidatus Aegiribacteria sp. | reverse complement strand
CAAGATCGATATAAAGATAAAAGACGCGCTGGGCAGATACTGGCAGGGACCTACTATCCAGTTCGACTTTAACATTCCACAGCGTTTCAACCTCACATATGTGGGTAATGATGGGCAGGAACACAAAGTGTTCATGGTTCACAGAGCGCTTTACGGCTCTGTAGAACGGTTCATTGGCAACCTTATAGAGCACTACGCAGGAAACCTTCCAGGTTGGCTTGCTCCCCATCAGGTTGTTATCTTACCTATTACGGAGTCTCAGCTTGAAAAAGCTGAAGAAGTTGAGAGTATTCTCACTAATTTAGATGTACGTTGCACGATAGACGGCAGAAATGAGACTGTAGGTTACAGGATTAGAGAAGCGGAAACCAGCAAGATCCCTTTCATGCTCATAATTGGTGAGCGTGAGGCTGCATCGGACAGGGTTTCTCTGCGTATCCACATTGAAGGTGACAGAGGCTCAATGAAGCTGGATGAAGCGATTGAAATAGTCAGAGCCGGATGCAGAAGGCCGGAATTACCATAAATAGGAGGTCAGTTCATCAGCAAAAGGGAACAGAACAGGGTTAATGGGGAAATTCGAAGCCCCCGCGTGAGATTACTTGATGAAAAAGGAGAGCATGTCGGGATACTGAGCATACAGGAAGCGCTGGACAAGGCTGCGGAAGCAGGACTTGACCTCGTTGAAATCTCACCCGGAGCAAACCCGCCCGTTGTCAGTATAGTGGATTATGGGAAGTTCCGTTATCGTCAGAAAAGAAAAGATAGAAAAGCAAGGAAAAGCCAGAATACCGGGGGTCTGAAGGAAGTGAAATTCAGACCCAATACCGAAGAACATGATTACCATTTCAAGATGGTGCATGCCCGGGAATTCCTTGAATTGAGACATAAAGTGAAAGCAACTGTTGTGTTTCGCGGTCGTCAGTTATCCTATAAGGACCAGGGATTTGATCTTCTCGATAAACTGGCTGAGGATCTTAAGGAATACGGTCAGATTGAAAGAAAACCATGTATGGAAGGGCGTCAGATGACTATGATCATCTCGCCATTAAGAGAGAGAAATTAGCAGGAGGAACCAATGCCCAAAATGAAAACTCATAAAGGAGCCGCCAGGCGGTTCCGTAAAACGGCAAAGGGGAAATTCAAGATGAATAAACCCTTCGCTGACCATATAAAGACAAAGAAGAACGCAAAACGAGTAAGAAAACTGCGCAAAGACGGCATAGCGTCCAAGCCTGATACAAAAAGACTTAAGAAGCTGCTGCCCTAGCATTCGGAGTTGAAAAATGAGTAAAGTGAAGAACGCCGTTACCCGGAAACAGAAGCATAAGAAGAGACTGAAGCAGGCCAAAGGGTATTTTGGCGGAAGAAGAAAACTATACACGGTAGCCACCGAAGCCAGAAAGAAGGCCCTTGAGTACCAGTACCGTGACCGAAGGAACAGAAAAAGAGATTTTCGCTCATTGTGGATAACGCGGATCAATGCTGCTGTCCGTGAGCATGGAATGAAATACAGCAATTTCATAGCCGGGATCAAAATCGCAGGCATAGAGCTCGACAGAAAGACACTGGCGGACCTCGCTGTAAAGAACCCGGAAGCATTCGCAAAGGTTGTGGAAGCAGCCAAAGCCGCTCTCTGAGGGAGAGGGGATCATCCGTGTCCCAGTCGGAAGATCTTGAGAGGTTGACCGAGGCTATAAATAGACTGATAGTCAGGTTCAGGTCAATACATATGCAACGTGATGAATTGACGACACGGGTAAAGGAGCTTGAGTCCAGATTGGAGAACAGTGTGGACTCGGTGGATTCTGATGGTTACAATATACTCAGAATACACAGCGCAAGACTCCTGCGGGAAAGGCAGGAGATCAAGCGCAGATTATCGGCAGTGCTGGATAAACTGGAAAGTATAAAAATAGAAGGCAAATAAGTAAGAGGAATAAATGAGCAACCGGACTGAAGTAACCCGCGTCAACATTTTCGGGCGGGAGTATACTATCCGGGGAGCAGGTTCACCTGCTTACATAGCGGAAATTGCCCATTACGTAGACATGAAAATGCGGCAGATGACAGATAACGCCACTATGGCCTCAACAACCAAGGTGGCTATTTTTGCCGCACTGAATATAGCAGATGAACTCTATCAGAAGAGAGAGAATTACGAGGAACTGGAAGAGAGCCAGAGCAGCGAACTGACACACCTCGCCGACCGGATAGAGCAGGTCCTCTCGGAAGTCTCCCATTCTCCTCTGCCCTCAGGTTCTAATGATTCCGATTCATCCGCTATGATCGAAGCCACTGCGATCCAGCAGAACAGCACATCCGATATTCCGCGATAACGTAATTTCGCGGTAGCTCGAAAGGACACGGCAGGGATGTGCCGGCATTCTGTGCAGGGGTGTTTCCGGTCCGGTCAGACTGACCACATCCTTATTCCGTTTTATATAGATGCATACCTGCGCCTGAACAGGAGTTCGATAATGAACATAGTTATACCTGTCGTAGTAGCAGCGGTAACATTCGTTCTGGGGTTTGTTCTTCACAAGATACTTATAGCCAGGGAAATAAGAGGCGCGGAAGTTGAAGCTGACAGGATAGTATCCGATGCGAAGCGTGAGAGTGAAGCCTTAAAGCGCGAAGCCCTTCTGGAGGGCAGGGACGCCATTTCCAGGGAAAGGGTTGACAGCCTGGAGAAGCTCCAGGAACGGAGAGTAAACCTTGACCGGAAAGAAAGCCAGGTTTCAAACGAATCTGAGCGTATCGAGATCATGAAAGAGAAACTCCAGGATAAGATAGAGACCCTTGATAAGCGCGAGACCGGTCTGACCGAAATGGAAAACTCGCTGCAAGCGAAGCATAACAGGGTGAATAAGCTCATGGAGGAGCATAACAGACTGCTGGAACAGATCGCAAGTCTTTCCAGGGAGGAAGCAAGAAAGCTCATGCTCACAAACCTTGAGGAGGAGCTGCATCATGAGGCTGGAAGGCTCACGCGGAAGATTCTTGAGGAAGCTGAGAATAAAGCTGAGGAAGAAGCTCTAAAGGTACTGTCGACTGCCATTCAGAGGTGTGCGGCGGATCATGTGATTGAAAACTGCGTATCTGTTGTGAATCTGCCCAGTGATGATATGAAGGGAAGGATCATCGGAAGAGAAGGAAGGAATATCAGAGCTTTCGAGGCTGCCGCCAACGTTGATGTCATAATTGATGATACTCCGGAAGCGGTGGTTATCTCATGCTTCGATCCCGTTCGAAGGGAAATAGCAAGACAGGCTCTGGAAAAACTGCTGGATGACGGGAGAATACACCCCGGCAGGATAGAATCAACCGTAGCCAAGGTATCATCGGAGATGGAGAAGAAAATAAGAAAACTGGGGAATCAGCTGGCCCTGGACGCCAACGTGTCAGGCCTGCACCAGCAGCTTATCAGGCATCTCGGAAGGCTGCGTTACAGAACAAGCTACGGTCAGAACATGTACCAGCATTCCCTTGAAACCGCTCACATCTGCGGATTACTCGCATCCGAACTGAAACTCGATGCAGCGCTTGCAAGAAGGATCGGACTTCTTCACGATATCGGTAAAGCTACCGATCAGGATATTGAGGGTTCTCATGCGATAGTCGGTATGGAACTTGCGCAGAGGTATGAGGAATCGCCTTTAGTTTGCAACGCCATAGGGGCTCACCATGAAGAGATAGAATGTGATTCCCTCTACGGTATTGTTATTCAGGCAGCCGATTCCGTAAGCTCCGCGCGCCCGGGAGCCAGAAGAGAAACGCTGGAGCTTTATGTCAGAAGACTGCACAAACTGGAATCCATTGCCGATTCATTCGACGGTGTCAAGAAATCTTACGCCATACAGGCAGGCAGGGAGCTTAGGATAGCAGTCAGGCCGGAAACTGTTGATGATGATGCGGCAGCCGAACTTGCGAGGATAATTGCCAGGAAGATCGAAAGTGATATGGAGTATCCCGGTCAGATAAAGGTAACGGTTATCCGCGAGACTCGATCTTCTGAAACAGCGCACTAAAATGAAAATACTTCTTCTCGGTGATGTGGTTGGAAGACCCGGACGCACTGCCGTTATCTCCTATCTGAAGGATCGCGATTACGATTTTGCAGTCGCCAACGCCGAGAATGCCGCAGGAGGTTTCGGACT
>DAOWFD010000213.1 GCA_030638185.1 Candidatus Aegiribacteria sp. | reverse complement strand
CCATTGCAATCCAAGGGTCACACTTGCTTTCTATATTTCCCATGACCAGGAGCACCAGGCACTCAGGTCGGTCAATCTGGTTTACATGGAAGTCATAAGATGGGCCAAGCAGATGGGGTATCATTATATGGATCTTGGAACGTTTACCCTGAATATGGATATCAACCACGGTCTCTGCAGGTTCAAGGAATCCTTTTCAGCTAGAGGCATTTTCAGAAACACCCTGTTCGGAAGCGTTTAGTGGAAGCACTTCATAAATCCCGCCTTCACGCTGTGATTCTTCTATGGGGAGCATTGCTCGCACTTGTTTTCGGCGGGAGGATGTACACAACGGATGTACTTGCCCAATATGAGGTTGCCGGATCGTTTATAGGTCAGAGATCATTCATGACGGTTTCGGGGGATTTCGGCTGGACTGTTCAGGGTACCAGGCCAGGTCTTTTCGTTCCCCACGGCGCAGGGTTCTCAATCCTCCTCATCCCTGCAGTAGTTGCTGGAAAATTTCTGGGTCTCAACGGTGGTAAAGTTGCATCGGCTCTGCTAAACGCAGGTTTCAGCCTGGCGCTGATCGGTTTCTGGTACGCATCCGCCGTGAAAAAGTACTCCGATGTGCCCGTTCTGCGATTCATCGCCATTGCCATATGTGGAATGGTTCTTGTTTACGGAAAAGTGACTTTCGATGTTACTGCCGCCGCCGCCGCTGCTATGGCGGGTTTCTACTTTTCACTCCATGGTCGTATGTTCGCAGCCGGTCTCTGTCTTGGGCTTGCCATCCTTGTAAGAGCTGACAGCCTGTTTCTGCTTCCTCTGTTCTGGAATGACTGGAGGAGCATGAAAAAACTGATCGGTGGGCTTGTTCCCTTTGTCCTCCTTATACTCTTCCTGAACTGGTACAGATTTGGAAATCCATTTCTGGACGGTCATGGACAGGATCCCGCAATTGCTTTTGAACCGTTCAAAGGAGGTATACCCGGACTTCTTCTGAGTCCCGGTAAGGGGCTTTTATTGTATGCTCCACTCTGTATCTTCGCGCTTTTCTTCCAGAAGGACTGGAGGCTCTGGACCCCATTTGTTCTTTCACTCTTTTTTCATGGAATGCTCCATGACTGGTCCGGTGGTACAGGATGGGGACCCCGTTTTCTTTTCACCACACTCCCGTTTCTGCTTCTGCCGCTGTCCTTCAAGGGCGCCGGAGGAAAACTTTTCTGGATAATCGCCATACTGGGCATTGTAGTCTGTATTCCCGCCTGCTGGAGCAATCTCAGCCTGCTTGAGCAGACTGCGGGTGCGGACCTGTTCGATGAACCTTCCCGGCAGGCAGTACTCTGGACCTATTCCTCATCCCCATTTGTCTCAGCATTCAGGCATTTCACTACCGGGGTACCTGATCTCTTCTGCGCAACGGCAGCAGCTTCTGCCGGAATTTCAGCCTGGATAGGAATCCTTGTCCAGATGGCAGCCGCAGCGGTATTAGCCGTTGCTGGAATGTTTGTACTGAAGAAAAGCCACTGCAGCGGGAACGGTATGTCATGAAGATCCTTCATCTTTCACCGCAGAACTATACGGGAACTATTAACCTTTTCGTCCGGGGTCATGTAGCGCTGGGCCATGAAAGCAGGCTTGTCACTTTCTACAGAGCTACAAATCTCTACGAGGAGGATATATGCCTGAATCTCCCCTTTGTCGGCCCCATGAGCTGGCTGTTAAAGCTTAAAGAACTGGTAGGGGCGGGAAGCCTGCAGGTTCCTTACACGGGAACTACAGAGCGAATATCCTGGAGTCCAAGCCCGGCTGAAAGTCTCATGCTAGGGTTCAGGGATATGGTATGGAAACCGATTATTAAAAGAGCCGCCCGAAAATACGGATTATGGGATTACGACATATACCACCTTGAAGGCGGGATGAGCTTCTACAGAGACGGCAGGGACATAATTGCCCTGAAAAGGGCCGGCAAGAAGATAGTCTCCTACTATCACGGCCTGGACCTCAGAATGAGGGGAGCTATAAGACCCGTATGGGAGGCGACGGATCTGAATCTTACCTGTGAGTTCGACCTTTACCAGAGATATCCCGAAGTGGATTATCTTTTTCTGCCCTTTGATCAGAATGCCATGCCCCCGGCCGAACCTCCTCCCGGCAAGGTGCGTATATGCCATGCTCCCAGGATCAGGTTGGTGAAAGGCACTGAAGAGATAATAAGCGCAGTGGAGGATCTTTCAAGGAATATCCCTGTTGAGCTTGTTCTCATAGAGAATATGACAAATGCTGAAGCCCTGAGAGTAAAAGCCTCATGTCATATTGCGATCGATCAGGTGGCGAGCGGGGATATGGGCTACGGAGTGAATTCTCTGGAGAGTCTTTCTATGGGTATCGCCACAGTTACCAGCCTCTCTCGTGCATATGAGGAATTCATCCCCGATCATCCATTCTTTCTCACAACACCGGATACTTTGAAACGCGACCTGAGAGAGCTTATCCTTGACCGGGAACTCAGGGAGAAGCATGCCGTAGCCGGCCCCCCATGGATCAGGGCGAAGCACCACTGGCTCTCGGTTGCTGAGGATCTGCACAGGATATACCGGGATCTCCTATGGGAGGAACCCACTGATGGCTGAGCATTCCATATCCAAACTCAACAGGGATCTTTCAAGGGAGTCCACATTTTACGCCCTCGCAATGGTCTTCAGCGGGATGATACAGGTTGCATTCCTGCCGTTCATCTCCAGATATCTTACAGCCGATGCTGCCGGGGAACTGGGTGTATTGAGAATACTCGCGGAGGCCATTGCAGGTATTGTGGTCCTGGGGTTGCCAACGGCGCTTATCAGAGCATGGCATAGAACATCGCAGCATCGGAGCGTTCTATTGAGGGGAATAACATTCCCGCTGGTTCCTACGCTGCTGATGATTGCGGCAGTTCTGCTCCTGCAGGGCTTTCTGAAATCCTTCCTGAATCTGCAGCATCCCGACTATCTGATTCACGCGATTCTTCTGGGAACCGGTATTGCATACGTTCAGATAGCTCTTTCCATTCCAAGGGCTGATGGTCTCGCCGGAAGGTATCTGATACTCCAGCTGATAAGGGGGGTATTGGCTCTTGGCCTTCTGGCTCTTCTGCTTTATTCCCGGACAATGGATACGATACCTTCATTCATGACCGCAAGGTGGGCACCTTCATTCATTATCGCCTTCGCTGCGGTAGTAATGATGTGGAAAAAAACCTCCGATTCGAAAAAGCTGAAGGGGCCGGAAGGGCTTACAAGGGAAATTCTTGGATTCAGTCTTCCCCTCATCCCGGCCACGCTTTCCATGATAGTTCTTTCTTCAGCCGATATGTTCATGCTGAGAAGTATCTATCCCGATATGGCTGAAAGCGGATATTACGAATGGGCCAGCAGAGCCGGCCTTGTTCTTATGCCGATGATACTTGGTTTCAACATGGCCTGGAAGCGATTTATCTTCAGGAAAAAAAGAACCGGAGGAACGCTGGCCGAGCTTGGAAGAGCAGGGCTGCTTTTCATGCTGCTTGTGAACTGGGGTTCTTTGATCCTGGCGATGTCCTCACCGTGGATAGTTCCCCTCGTTGGTGGGGGGCAGTTCCTCCCAGCCGCAAGAGTTCTGCCGACTCTTGCGGGAGCGGTAGCGCTTTACGGACTGTTTCTTATCTCCCAGACAGGATGTCTGCTAACCGGGCAGACAAGGTACATTGCCGGAATGACCCTGTTTGGAGCCATGCTGAATATAGGATTCAACTTCCGCCTTATACCTGTTGCCGGAGCTCTCGGCGCAGCCTTTGCCACCCTCGGAACGAACCTGTTTATGGCTCTCAGTCTTTTCTGGCTTGGAAGAAAGGTGTTCCCGATAAGTTTCTTCATGGTTGTACTGACTGTCTTGCCCCCGATCGCTTTCGGCCCACTGGCAACCCTGGGTCCCGGCTGGAGAGTAATTGTTGTTATTGCTTCCACACTAATTACTGTTTTGGGAGTAGGTTATCTCAGGCTAGTGGGTAAACGGCTGGAAGGTAGCGCTTTCGATGAAACCTGAAATATCCCTTCAGATTCCGATAAGGGATGGCGGTGATGACTTCCGGGTATGTCTTGAAAGCCTTCGAAAACAGGATACAGGAGGGATACCCTGGGAATTAATAATCGTTGATGATGGCAGCAGAATTCCTGTGAAAGATGATTTCGACCTGAATTTTCCGGGGACGGTGGACGTCAGGGTAATACGGCTGGAGAGCAGTGGTAAAAGATCGGAAGCCCGAAACCGCGGCTGGATGGAGTCAAGCGCTCCAATTTCATTTCTTTCCGATGCTGACATCAGATTTCCACCGGATATTATCAGGAAACATCTTGAATTGCACCGCACGGGACGTGGAGATGTGATCATGGGTGCCAGGGTGGATGCCTGGCAGGAAAGAGCGACTCCATGGCAGAAGTGGTTTGATACAAGAGGCATGGGGGACCGCAGGGCGGGAAGGTTCCCGCCCCGATATTTCGTTACCGGGAATATCAGCCTTCCCCTATCTCTCCTTGAATCGACTGGTGGATTTGATATCGCTATAGATCACTGGGGCGGAGAGGATACTGAACTCGGATTCAGACTGGCCAGGAAAGGAGCATCCATGTATTGGGATCCTGATCTGAGGGTGTATCATCTTGAGACTGATGTTACAGTTCGGGAGCATTCGGCAAAAATGTTCGAGTACGGGAAATATGGGATTGGGTATATTCTTGAGAAAATTCCGGAAGCGGAAGGTCTTCTAGGGAGCAACTGGATTAAACCGGTATTTTCAAGATCTGCAAATCCGGCAGCCATGGCTATGAGAGTACTGGTAAAACTTGTTCTTCTTCCACCGGTATACAGATGTGTGCTGAGGTGGATGGAAAAATTCGGGAAGCCCTCTTTTATGTTCACCTACCTCTCAGTTGGCGGGTGTTTAATGGGATTGTCAGGCAGGCATTTTGAATAGCGTTGAATTCACCTATGACCTGCTCAGGGAGCATTTCCCGGCAGATGTTGAGATCCTGCAGCTGAGAGAACTGACTACATGGCAGACCGGAGGGCCCGCGGTTTCGGTAACTGTAACCTCTTCCGGGATGCTTGCCGACCTGCTCGGTCTGACATTCAGAGAAGGGATTCCCTGGTTCATTCTCGGCCAGGGCTCGAATGTACTGGCTTCGGACTCTGGCTGCAGAGAAGTTATTATCAGACTTTCAGGGGCAATGTCTGAGACCGCATGGTATCGCTCCGAAAACGGTTGGGATCTTATAATCGGTGGAGGTGTTCGCCTGCCATCACTATCAGGGGCTGCTTGCAGCAGGGGAGCTTCGGGGCTGGAATTCGCAATAGGTATTCCTGGAACTGTAGGCGGTGCTGTATTCATGAATGCCGGTGCATATGGGAATTCAATATCTGATTTCCTGAAAAGTGTTTCGGTATTAGATTACACAGGTTCTGCGAACACTATTGCCGGAGAAGAATGCTGTTTCGGATATAGATTCAGCAGATTTCAGAAAGAGAGAGCAGTTATAACAGGTATAAAACTGTCGCTTGGGATTGATGATCCTGCTGTTCTCCGTTCCGAAGGGAAGAGAATTCTGGAACTGCGCAGAAAGAAGTTTCCCCTTCAGTATCCCAACGCCGGAAGTGTGTTCAGAAAACCCGATGAGGGAATTCCCCCCGGGAAACTGATAGAAGATGCCGGGTTGAAGGGGAGAATTGTCGGCGGTGCCATGGTCTCCTGCAAACACGCGAATTTTATTATTAATACTGGAGAAGCAACATCTGATGACATAGCGGAACTTATTGATAACGTCCGGGAGTATGTCCTCGCCTGCAGCGGAATACTGCTCAAAGAGGAGATCCGGTACCTTGGTCGGAGGAATTGAACAATGTCGGATATACACCATCGCGACAATATCAGTCTGGAGTCCGGACCTATCCTTGTAACCGGAGCGGCAGGTTTTGTGGGTTATCATCTCATGAAAGAACTCGGCATGGGAGAAGGAGATATTGCTGTTGATATAACTGCAGATTTTGAAGCTCCCGAGGGGGTTACGAAAATCAGCTGGAATCTTCCCTCTCCACCGCCTGAGGAACTTGGAGAAGTAAGGTACATCATACATCTTGCGGCCATGAGTTCGGTTTCGAAATCCCTTATGGAGGTTCATAAGGCTTATGAGATCAATCTCATGGGAACCGTGTCGGTCCTCGAGTACATGGTTTCAAAATGTCCAGGGGCAAAGATGCTTCTGGCGAGTTCGTCAGAGGTGTACAAGTCAACGGATGATCTTATTTCTGAGAACTGTGAAATCGGTCCGAGGAATCCTTATGGAACAACAAAGGCCGCAGCTGAAATCGCCGCTTTTCAATTTGCACGAAATTACGAACTGGATATTGTCATTACCCGCGCATTTCCCCATCTGGGGCCGAGGCAATCACTGGACTTCGCATTCCCATCATTCTGCAGAAGAATCATTAATACGCGCCAGAGCGGGAACAATATCATTCCCGTCGGAAACCTCGACCCTGTAAGGGACTATCTGTATGTAACCGATGTGGCAAGAGCCTACCGGTATATTTTGAGCAGAGGCCAATCCGGAAGTGTTTACAATATTTGCACAGGTATTGGCAACAGTATCGGTGACATGGTCAGAATGCTTATAGATATATCCGGAATGGATGTTGAACTCGAAACTGACCCGGACCTTTTCAGACCCGTGGATGTCGAATTCCAGGTGGGTGATCCGTCAAGGCTTCGATCCCTGCTGGGATGGAAACCCAAGGTTGATAGAATAGAGGGTTTGAGAAAACTATTCTCATGGTGGGAGGCAAGAATATGACCCTGCTGATGTTATGCTGTGTCATCCTGACGGGCAGAATTTCCGATTGGAATCATTATACGCATTTTGGTGGAGTCAGTGATATTCTCGTAGAGGGTTCTTCGGTGACCGGTGCAACCAGTGGCGGCGTTATTTTCGGGTCAATTCAGCCCGGCGGAATCGTCTGGGATTCCACCTGGACATGTCCCGGGGTTCTTTCTCATAGTAGTGATGCGAGGTGCCTTGCAAGGGATTCTTCTGGAAGCCTCTGGATTGGAACATACGGAGGCGGGATTGACGTTGTTCTGGCTTCAGGGGGGGGGCAGCATTACGGGCAGCTTGAAGGGTTGCCTATATCACTTGAGATCAACTGCATTCTTCCCGATACGACCGTATGGGTCGGCACCACGGAAGGACTGTGCGGAAAGGAGCTTGGTTATTTCGAGATCTGGAATGAATTCACAACCAGTGGCGGATTGCCTTCTGATATCATAAATTGTGTTGCCAGTGTTGACTCGGGGCTCTTTGTCGGAACTTCTGACGGTCTGGTCATGCTTCGGTCGGGTCAGTACCCGGGGCAATCCGATTCCTGGTTGAACTTCCCTGATGTTATGAACCTCAATGTACAGAATATCCTGGTCGCAGGCGATACCGTCTGGGCGACTTCAACTGATGGTCTCTACTACCTTGCAGCTGGCCAGGACTGGAACCAGGACGTTTCTTATCCAGGCAGCTATCCAGTTTCTCTCGCTTCACTAAATGGACTCCTTGCAGTGGGAGGTGAGGAAAATGTTGCAATATTCAACGGATCGGAATGGACTTCCGGATCAGGCGGTCTGTGGGGTCAGGTGGTTCAGGCGATCAGCTGGATCTCAAGTGACAGCCTGGCAATAGGACAGTACTCGTGTTGGGCTGTGAACAGAGCCAGCGGTAATGGTGTAGGAATAGGTACAGTGAATTCCTGGACCTCATCATGGCCTCAGGGAGCTCCATCCAACGATCTTTACGCGGTTGATGTGGATTCAAGGAACGATGTATGGGTGACTAGCAACAGAAGGGGTGTTGCGGTTTACAGTGAACACGGATGGGTTGAGTTCATAGATGAACTGTCGAATAAGAGCCAGGTGTTTGTCTGCCTTGCAGACAATTCCGGTGGCGTATTCATTGCCCCCTGGCATTATGGAGTCGACTGGATTGATTGGAATGGTACACCTCAGAGGGATGATGATGTTCTTATCAACTGGAACACTGAGAATAGCGGTCTTCTGAATAATCAGATCAAAAACGCAGCGATTTCATCATCCGGAGAGGTGTGGTTTGCTCAGGAACCGTACTGGCAATCGGAATTCGAACCCAGCGGGGTAGTAAGACTCTCCTGGACACCCGGACAGGAGACTACTGCGTCATGGAAAACCTTCGAGCCATTGGACGGACTTCCATCAGGCTATGTACGGGATGTTGCATCGACATCTTCATCTTCCATAGCCTGGATGGGAACTAAACTGGGACTGGTTAAAGGGGATATACTAACAGGCAGTGTTCTGTATTCCGCAGGCCCCTCACAGGGATTACCATCCGGGGATGTGCAATCAATAGCTCTTTCAAGAAACGAAGATCTCTACGTTGGAACAACTGACGGTCTCGTTGTTATGAAAGCAGGAGAAGGTACTTTCACTGATGTGGAAGACGTATCCGGCAGTATAAATATGCTTTGTTTTGATAATTTATCCTGCCTCTGGGCGGGGTCTTCAGATCTCTGGGGAGGGTCTCCAGAAGGGCTTTTCAGAATCTATCCCGATGGATCCGTTGAAGAGTACAACACACTGAATTCACCACTGCAATCACCTAATGTGAGAAACATAGCCTGCGATACGGATAATGGATTGATTTACCTTGTTACAGATCATGGTCTTTGGATGCTTCATCTCGAACAGGGAATAACCGGCAATCTGGAAACAGCAACTGCATATCCCAATCCGTTTGTTCCGGGAGCAGGAGAAGTACTGGGAATCGCCGGACTTCCAAATAGAACTCTTGACTTTCATCTGTTTGACCTAAGGGGAGAGCTTGTTTATGAGTCCTTGTCACAGAATAGGGATATGTTCTCATGGGATGGTTATGACAATAATGGTAGACCTGTGGCATCCGGAACATATATTGTACGGATTTCACAGGATGGTGAAAGCAGGCTTTTCAAGCTTGCGATTGCTAGATAAAATCCGGAAGAGGTTGATTCCATGAAAATAGGTGCAAACGAAGAAAGTGGGGAAGACACTTCATGCTGTGGACTTGAGGGCTTCCATCTGTGCGTGGCGGCGACAGGTCCAGTACTGATCATAGGTGTCGATGAGCACCGAACATCGGATATTAGCAATAGGAATTTAATTCCCCACAGTTCCGGCAAACCTCCCGAAACAGCATATCTGTCTCAATATCACCCGATTTCCCTGCCTGAAATTGATCATACTGCACGAAACAAACCTGGTCAAACATACCTTCCCGCATATTTTAACAGGAAGCACCGCATCAGGGCACACTACCCCCCTGAAGCCGGATCGCTGAAAACTCATCCTACCTCTATTTCAGGAACATCGTCTTGCCATGGAATGCAATCCGCATCGGGTTCACATCATCATAGGGAAGGATCTCAAGCGGAGCCACAAATCGGATGAGTGCAAGTTTGTTCTGCTCGGATCTCGAGCTTTTCATGACACCGTATTCAAGCTCGCTGAGAGTTATTGAGGATATACCAACGGAGGAGAGTGGCAGTTTTCTCAACTGGGCCCGAACCGATTGGAAGCACGAAACCTGGAACCCCGTTACCGGGTGCAGCCCGGTGAGCGAGGAGTATGAGCATTGCTACGCCAGGGGTGATCATGGTATTTATTCAGTTGTTTTTATGAATCTCTCAGCTTCAAAGCGGGGGTGGATATCAATGGGAACATCCTTCACTTTATCCAGGGCTTTCTGCAGATTATCATCAATCTTTCGATAGGTGGTGATGAAGATTTTGGCCTTTTCATAATCTCCGGTGGCCTGGATCATCAGGAGTTCATGACTTAAAGCCTTTACAGCCTCCATCATCTTGTCTCCAATCACCGAATAGCGGACAGCCTGTTCATCAAAGGCAAAGCCGCCCTTTTCAAGGATGTAGTTCAATTGTATGGCATTGGCTCCCCCATGGGCTTCACCAATTCCAAAGCGAACGCTTCTGAAAATTCCTCCCAGATAGGTAGAGAAAAGCTTATCTTCCAACTCTTCAGGGAACTCGCCTTTTTTAACCAGATAAACCAGATTCCAAAGTCCTAATATATCTGCTTTAGCCTCTTCAATTGTTGAATAGAGTTCTTTTAACTCTTTATTGACTGTGGTTTCCCGACCATCCACCTTAATGGTTCCCGGCCCCAGGCCATGAGCAATTTCATGCAGCAATACGTGATTGAAATAGGCATCAAAGCTCACATTTTCAAGATCCCCTTCACTTAGTACTGCCTGAACAATAGGCACCCAACAACTATCATATTTAGCCCGGGCAATGTTCTTGAGCATCACTTTCTTGCTGCCCTTTATTTCCCGTACATACTCATCATTGGGCAAATTAAATGCAGTTGTTTGCACGCCGGCCTTGGTATCGCCACCGGTATAGATCTCATCGGTCACTACAATAGGTGAACTCTTCCCACGGGAAAAGTTCTTATACTGATCATCTATGGGCAGATTGAGCTCCAGTTCGTCCATATACGTTGTGATTTTCTTGAGCTTGGCGCTCTCTTCTCGGTCTACTCGGGTAATGAAACCTTCAAAAGCGGCCTTATATCCCCAAAAGGTATCCTCATATACTTCATAAGGACCAATAACCACTTCCAGGTCGTGATCTGTTAAATCCATCCAGTCCATATCGCTCTGGCGATAATTGTTGCTTTTAAAGGCTTCTGCTCTGGAAAGCAGGTATTTTTTCAGAGAAGCATTCTCAGTCAATGCTGCCGCATCGGACATCAATTGAGCTGCCTTTTCCAGCTCTTCGGCATAGGCCACATTGTAAGGCACAGCCGTCAGTTTACCGCATTCCCTCTTTATCAAGGTATAATTGGATGTAAAGACATTTTCATCATCGGGATTTGCTTTCAGATGCGCTAAAAATTCGTCTTTGGTCATATTCTCGGGATAATAGTTGGCACCATCCGGCTTCTTGATCTGTCCTATAAAGGGGTGATGATTATTGATCCGGTCAAAAGGACCAAAATTGATGTTAAAATATTCCAAGGCATCCTTGGCGCCCGGCTCCTGAAATTGCTGCAACGATTTTTTCAGCGCAACATTTTTTACATAAACCTGCTTAAGGAAGATCTCGTCCATAACTGCTGCAGCGGCTACCAGCTTTTTCAGAGCTTTTTGATCTCCTGAAGTGAGCCCCTCGAGGGGACAGGCGATTTCAACCGGCACCAGTTTGGCCAGCTGGGAACTCAGATACGCCTGACTCTCCAATTTGTCAATCACTTTACTCTCCTTTACCACGTATTCCCCTTACATTTGCTTTCTCTCCTGTTTACCTGTATGAAACTGGATTTTCAAACATGCCGGGATTAGCTCCCGAAACAGCGTATCCGTCCCTTCAAACCTCTATTCTTCACCTGAAACCAATGATACCGACTGAAACTCACACCTGTCAATTACATGAGCAGCTGAAAGCCATATGAAATCCCAGATCAGGACACACTTATCCCATGAAGGTCGGATTACTGAAAATGTTACCCTACCTCTACTTCTGGAATATCATCTCTCCAGGGAACGTAGTCCGCTAAGGAATACGGCACCTGAGGGGGGCATGAAGATCCTCCCGCGGACCGATGGGCATGATGTTCCTCCAGCCAAGAACCTGTCTTACACTGTACTGGCTCATATCGAGCCTTCCGATGCGGAACCACCCCTCGGGTGAGTCAAGAAGACGTTTCATGGAGGAAATACTTCCATTGGCCAGAAAGCCGATTCTCACAACTTCCCTCTCCATGAAGCGGAATCCGGCAATATACTCCTCGGCTCCCACACCCTTTGGGAATCTGCCTCCCGGATAAGAAATAGCGAAGATCTCAGAGGTTCTGAGCCCCAGTCTTCTATGGAATTTGACCATAGGCGTAATAACGGCATTCTCCCATTTCTCCCAGGGGAGAACCATAAAATCGGCATGCACGTTCGTATGGTTTCCAATGGAGTAGCCCATATCCAGAAGGAGGTTGAACTTCTCCATTACGAAATCCTCCTGGCCGAAGGGGACCTTATCCCAGGAGATGAAGAAGGTTGCCCCACGGCCGAACTCGGGGTGTTCATCACAGTAATCCTCAAGGATAGCCACCGCGCAATGGGGATCGATCTCCACCGCACTTCCCCTCAGGATGAAATTGAAATTATCCTGCCATCCATCATCGAATGTGAGCATCAGCGGCCTGCGGTCAGGTGGAACCTGCATCAGTCCGTTCTCGATATCTTCCGAAGTTATCAGAAAGAAGCCAGCCTCATCCAGAAGCTGAAGGTCCATAAGCAGCCTGCCTGTGGAGACTCCGTAATACCCGTTAACGGGATCGCTGACATGGTGATACATAAGTACAGGTATCCCGCTTGGCGAGTTACTATCGGCCGGATCGGGATCGGTGTAGCGGAGGGGGGTTGTTCTCCCCGTTTCAGGAGACCATAGAAGCAGCAGAGAGATAATGAGCTGTATCATTGCGACGGGACCACTGTGATGCGGTCAAGGTTCGTATTCACATAGCCGTCAACGAATATTCCCACCTGACCCAGAGCAGGCATTGAGGTCCTTACAACCTGTATCAGCTGCCCGTTTACTCTCAAGTCAATGTAATTGCCGTGAACCAGCGCGGATACTTCGACTCCGGGCTGGCTATAGGGGAGAAGTCTGCTGGATTCAAAGATATCCAGACCCATTACAGGTAGCCAGAGTCCGTTGATACACCTCTGAATCGTGTACTGTCCCCTTGAATTAACTCCAAGAAGCAGGAAACTCCGAGTTGATTCAGCTCCCACTACCAGCCCCACCACGCAGTGGGAGGGCGAATCCACAAGGTCAAACTGGGCTTCGACAAGCCCGTCATCTACAAGGCCTGCTGTGGAAAGAAGTACAACCGGTTCGGGAAAAACGGAGTTGTCTATATGCATCGATCCGTTGTAGACTACGTAATGGCACGTGGAACCGAATGGTTTCGCAAGTATATCAGTAAAAGTGCAGTTCATCAGCGTGTCTTCTGCTTCAGGTGATGTTGAGAAGGTTGCTGCAGTATATATATATGAAGTATCAGAAGTTGCGGTCCGGGTAGTTGATAAGCCGGCGAAAAAACCCGATGTTCTGGTCTCACCGCATCCCGAAAGTACCAGAACTGAGGATAGAAACAGCGCAGTGACAGCAGGATGTAACAGGGATTTCATACTTCTTCTTTCATGATTTGAGTGACAAGGCGTATTTGAACAAATGAAAAGTACTTCCCTCAGCACGATTTGTCCAGTACCCGGCAGCGTTATCCTTGCCGGCATGATGTTCATATCAGGCTGTTCCTCCCCTGAGAGAGCGAAAGAAGCGGTACCCTTCACAGAACGCGAGACAGTAACCGCGCATGCTTCTGACGTCGCAGGATTCACGTTCGAGGCCTCACCACCGGACACAGTATCATTGAAGTGGTCAGGGGATGGATCTGCAGTGGTTACCGATGT
>DAOWFD010000330.1 GCA_030638185.1 Candidatus Aegiribacteria sp. | reverse complement strand
CCTCATATTGAGCTCCCCTGCTTTTCCATGAATTGTCCTGTCTCATGCATCTCTTTGCGAGCCATGCCCATCTGTTCCTTCGACTCTGAAGATCTCGCGCACGGATGATGCACTTGTACAACTCTTCAGGATCGGCTCTGTTCATTACGAAACCGAATCCGCCATTCTTTTCATCGATGACGGTATCCGCAAGCCCACCTGTTCTGTTTACAAGCGGAACAGCGCCGTACCGCATCCCCATCATCTGGGCCAGGCCGCATGGCTCGAATCTGCTCGGCATCATTATGATATCGCAGCCGGAAAATATCCGTCTGGCCATGATCTCATCGTACCTCAGGTTTACCGATATGCTGCCGGGATGTTCCAGAGCCAGCTCTGAAAGCCTGTTCATATAGCGCCTTTCACCAGTTCCCAGTATTACAAATTTAACACCCCTGTCTGCAAGTCTTTCAATCACAGGAAATAGAAGATCAAGTCCCTTCTGCCCGGTCAGCCTCGATACAACTCCGGCAATCAGTTCTCCGTTGTCGGGGTTGAGGTCATGAATTTTCAGCAGTGCTCTTCTGCATTTCCTTCTTGGCGAAATGGAATCCGCGCTGTACGATGCTGCCAGGGTTCCGTCAGTTTCCGGATTCCATGCGTCATAATCGATACCGTTCAGTATCCCAGTAAGATTGTGGGAACGTTTGCGCAACAGGGCATCAAGACTTTCACCGAACTCGGGTTTCTGTATCTCTTCCGCATAGGTTCGACTTACGGTGGTAACCTGGTCAGAATAGATTATTCCGGATTTGAGAAAACTGAACGTTCCGTAAAATTCCAGACCTTCCATCGTATAAAGCGACCGGGGAAGATAAGTACAGCCGTATTCTTCCAGTGGAAAGTTCCCCTGAAAAAGCAAGTTATGAATTGTAAATACGACTGCCGGCCTGATGCAGTTCCTCATGTACGCCGGGATAAGCCCCGTCTGCCAGTCGTGACAGTGGAGTATATCCGGCGGTTTTCCGAGACTTTCATGGAAAGCTACTGCTGCCCTGCAGAAAAAGGCGAATCGCACCGCGTTATCGTCGTATGCGCTTCCGTCATCGGGGCCATATATCCCCGGTCTGTGAAAGTATTCATCCTTGCTTACGAAATAAACCGATATTCCTGTTCCTGGAATAACCGATTCCGCCAGGCCGAACTTCTCTCCAGCCGAAGTTGAGAACTCCCCTCTGACCCATCTGAAATCCTTGATCTTTTCAATCCTGCGATACAGGGGCATTATTATGCTTACATCATGCCCGGCATCTTCAAGTGCCTTTGGCAGGGAACCTGTTACCCCGGCCAGTCCACCTGTACTGGCAAACGGATAAGCCTCGGAGGCGGCGAAAAGTATTCTCATCCTCTCCCCTTCCGCGTACGTATTCGTGCAAAGAGAAAAATGAGAGAGGTAATAGCCAGAATGATCCAGATCCATATCTCGAAATGCTTCATGAACCCTTCTGCAGCCTGTATGTTGTTTCCGAAAACCGAACCAGCGATGGAAAGTATAAGATACCATGCTATAGCACTGAAAGCTATTGGAAATACTGCAAGAGCAAACCGCATACCCGAAGTTCCCGCCATGAACACGAGAAGTGACCTTACACCCGGGATGAACCGGCTAACGGCAATAATTATGGGGCCATGGTCTGCGATCAGGGATTTTGCCCTGTCAACCTTTTCCGGTTCCACCTTCCTCGAAAGCCAACCCTCAATGAATTGTCTCCCCGGTTTATGACCGACATAGAACAAAATACAACTGGCCATAAAGCATCCGATAACTCCGTAAAGTGTTATCAATACAATAGATAAACCACCTGAAACCGCCCATCCGGAGATGACTATGAAAAGAATGTCTCCGGGAACAGGAGGGAAAAGGGTTTCTACGAAGGCGATCATTCCCAGAAGCAGCCCTGCCCACGATCCAGGCGGATTATTCGCGAGACAATCAAGAATACCCTCGATCAACGATTCGCCGCCCCTTCATTGTCAGTACTCCTTGCAATCCTGGTCATAACCATGCAGCCCAAGCCTTTGCCTTTCCCGATATCGCCAAGTGTGTTCGTAGTTGTCCCCTTTACCCATATTCTTTCCGGTTCAGTACCTGTTATTCCGGCTATCCGTTCGATCATGATCTCCCGGACGGGCGCGATCTTCGGGAAACTTGAAACAACGGTAACGTCGATCTGTTTGATCTCCCAGCCCTCACCGCGAACAAGGCTACAGACTTTTTCCAGAAGAATGGCGCTGTCAGCACCCTTCCACCTGTCGTCTCCAGGGGAAAAAAGCGAGCCGATGTCTCCCAGTCTGGACGCCGAAAGAAGAGCATCAGCTACTGCATGCAGCACAGCGTCTCCATCGGAATGACCCGAAAGACCGAAATCTGTTTCCATACGGCAACCGCCAACAACTAACGGAATTCCTTTTTCAAAGGGGTGAAAATCCAGGCCGATCCCGATTCTGTTTTCCATAACTCCCCCCGTCAGTGATTTAATTATCACCAGATCTTCAGGATCTGTAAGTTTTATATTCCCAGGATCCCCGTTTACAGCAAGTACTTCAAAGCCGGCGAGTTCCATCGCCCCGCACTCGTCGGTAACCTCTTTAGCTTCTTTCAGAACCCGCAGAAGAACATCGAGCGTGAACCCCTGGGGTGTCTGGCTCATGCGAAGGGTTTCCCTTGAAACAGTACCGCAAATGAGGGAAGATGATGTTATGTTCTTAACCGTATCCCTGACGGGGATGACAGGTACGGCAGCCCCGAAATCCAATACGCCCTTCATGACTCTCCTGATAAGAGAACCTGAAACAAGGGGACGCGCCGCATCGTGCACAAGTACCCGGCAGGATGAGTCGAGTACTCTCAGACCGGCAAGAACGGAATCCTGTCGCCGAAGTCCTCCTGCAACTGTCTTCACACCTGCCGGCGGATTCCAGAATGGTTTCCAGAGATTGCTGTCGGACGGGGTAACCACAACGATCTCCCCGATCTGTGAAATGGTCGAAAATGCATCGATCGACCAGTCAATCAGAGCTCTGCCATGAAGTCTTAGAAACTGCTTGGGTACTCCTGAACCGAATCGAGTGCCCGATCCGGCAGCTACTATCACAGCTCCCCAGGTATTCTTATGCATACGATTCAGTTCTTCAGTTTACTCCCGGCCTGTCAGTCTTCTTTTCCGTTTTCGCTGATGTCCCTGGTTAGCCTGGCGAAGACCATGGTTCCACCGGAAGACCTGAAAGTGGTATGGGCCTGAGCTTCAACGGTACTACCAATCATCTCTTCAGCACCCTCTACGACCAGCATGGTTCCGTCATCCATGAAACCGACCGCCTGTCTGGGATTCCTTCCCTTTCGAACCAGCCTTATTGAAAGGACTTCCCCGGGCAGTGTAACAGGTCTGGCCGCGGGACCCACCTCTTCAAGGTTGATGACGTGATTGCCCTCCTTAACTGCAATATCCAGGATATCTCTGTCACTACTGAGGAGAGACACCTTTTCCCTTCTGAGATATTCAAGCATGCGGAAACGTTCTCTTTCCTGCTTCCCGAAATCCCTGTATTCAAGTCTTCCGGAATTACCTGCGGCCTCTTCCAGCCGCTCAAGGGTTTCCATTCCTCTTCTAGCCCTGCCCCTTTCAATTATATCCTCGGAATCACTCATCTCCTCCAGCCTATTCTTTATGGAAGCAGGAAGAATGAAGGGGCCTCTGATAAGCCCTGCAAGCATCATATCCGCGACCCGGCCGTCGATAATCGCGGTAAGATCAATCAGCAGTGGTGTTGCAGCCGCTTCATTTTCACTGGCAGCCTGCATGAGTCCTAGCTTCTTACCTTTTGTGAATGCCACATGGCCGAATACGTACGAGAATGCAAATGGTATCATTATAAGCGGCGTTACGCCGGATTCAGGCGTCGGGAGATTGCCCATGCGAAGTGCCAGCATAACCAGAATACCTGCAACAAGTCCGATAATCGCACCTACAGTTGTGTATATAATTTCATCTGCAGGAATCTTAACGAATACAATCTGCAGGATTACGGCGACTATGCCGATCCCCAGACCCGTGAGTCCGTACCATGGGGAGGGCGAAAGCCCATCGAACGCGAATGTCCCCAGCAGGCCGAGAACAAGAATGAAAAGTACACGTACTTCCCAGCCCGAAGTTTTCATAACCAGTTTCCTCCTTTTTCCTTTCGAGTGGAGAGAAGGTTTCCTATTGAATCAATTAAACTGCTGAAACCCTCTGCTCCGCTGCCGGCGTTCTCCGCGTCTTCCGCGGCTCCTGCCAGCCCTGAAAAACCCAGACTGAGAACCTCTCTCAGTCTGAGATCGAAATGTGTCACCGGTCTGAGCTCTCCGCCAAGCCCGATCTCGCTGCTGACGGTAATACCTTCTCTCACCGGCTTTTCAAGTCTGCTTGATGCAACGGCAAGACAAACCCCGAGATCAGCCCCGGGATCGGTCAGGCTTGCACCTCCGGCAACGTTTACGTAAACGTCCTGGTTACCGAGATCCATTCCGCATCTTTTTTCCAATACTGCCAGGAGCATCGGCAGCCTGCGGGAGTCCATCCCGTTAACACTTCTCTGCGGGTAACCGTATCTGGTAGTGCTTGTCAGCGCCTGTACCTCTACTAAAAACGGCCTCGTTCCTTCCATTACAGCAGTGATTACTGTGCCGCTGCGGCAGGCATTATCCCTCCTGAGGAAGTAGGCTGATACTTCACTTACGCTCCTCAGACCTTCCTTTGTCATCTCGAACACACCCAGCTCGTTTGTTGAACCGAAACGGTTCTTAGAAGCCCTCAGAAGACGGTATACTCGATCTCCCTCTCCCTCAAAATATATAACCGAATCCACAAGATGCTCAAGAACCTTCGGTCCCGCGAGTGAACCAGTCTTGGTTACATGGCCGACTATGAAAGCGGTTAAACACCTTGTTTTACACACCCTTATCAGCTCCGAAGTGCAATGTCTCACCTGTGAGACCGAGCCGGGAGCACTGGAAAGATCAGCAGAATATAGTGTCTGGATGGAATCGATAATTACGCTAGAGCATTCTGTACTCACCAGATAATTCAGGACCGTATCAAGATCCGTTGCTGCAAGGACTATCACGTTATCCTGGACAGAAATGATTCTGTGCGCCCTCTGGGCGACCTGCTCAGGGGATTCCTCTCCGGTAGCGTACAGGACCTTCTCTCCCCTGCCTGCAAGCTCTGAGGAGATTTGAAGCATCAGAGTGCTCTTTCCTATACCAGGTTCTCCTCCGATAAGGTTCACCGATCCTTTCAGAATACCTCCACCGAGAACCCTGTCGAATTCCTCGATACCTGTCTTGAGCCTCTCGCCGGTAACTTCCGGAATTTCAGTGAGGGGAACCGGATGGGATATTAATCCCCTGGGAAGTGGTTTTCCGGGAATTTTTACGACCACCTCCTCCAGCATGGTGTTCCATGCCCCGCAGTGCGGACACTTGCCGGACCACCCTGCCGCGTCGCCTCCGCACTCGTTACAGACGAATAGTGTTCTCTTTCTGGCCAAGCTGCTCCTAACTAATCGAGTCCGTCTGGATCAACAGGGAAAAAACGGGTTATGTCAGCCCTGAAGATCAGGTTCACTGTCCCAAGTGGGCCGTTTCTCTGTTTTCCTATCTTCAGCACCGTCTTAATCCTGAGATAATCTATCTGATCTTCGAATTCTCCATCGGTGTCAGCGTGGATCTCCGGCTGATGAAGGAACATTACAAGGTCGGCGTCCTGCTCGATGGCTCCGCTTTCCCTGAGGTCGCTGAGTTTGGGGGCACCGCTTCTTTTTGTAGCCATACGGCTCAACTGGGAAAGTGCCATCACAGGAAGCTCCATCTCCTTGGAAAGCGCTTTCAGATCTCCTGATATGCGTGCTATTTCCTGTTGCCTGTTCTCGGTGTTTCCGTCACCGCGCATGAGTTGAAGGTAATCTACGAAGACCATACAGAGGTCTTCCCGCCTTTTCAGGCTTCTTACCTTTGCTCTTATCTCCATTGAACCGATACTGGCTTTATCATCGATGAAAATCTTCATTCTCTGAAGCCTGTCGGCGGCCGCCTGAAGTTCGTACCAGTATTTCTGGGAAAGGGTTCCCTCAATAATTGGTTTTGTACCTATATGGGCATCGGCGCACAGCATCCTCTGCGTGAGCCTCGCATCGGACATCTCCAGGCTGAAGATGGCAACAGCCCGCTCCGTTTCCTTTGCGATATGGGCAGCCATGTTCAGGGCCATGCTTGTCTTACCCACACCGGGTCGGGCGGCAAGAATAATCAGCTCACCGGGATGAAATCCTGTGGTCATCTTATCCAATTCTGTGAACCCGGTGGAGAGTCCGGTAACGTAACCCTTGGTATTGCGGAGGTTCTCAAGCTCCTCGATACCCCTGGTAACAAGCTGCGATATGGGTTTGAACTCCCCTGATGCCCTTGATTCGGTGATCGCCATGATCTTGCTGGCGGCTGCATCAAGAACAGTCTCGACGTCAGCTGTACCTTCAAGAACTTCATTGATGTTCTCCCTGCTCACCTTGATAAGTTGACGAAGCATGGCCTTATTCCTGATGATCTTTATGTACTGAAGCACATTCGAAAGCAGGGGGATATCATCTGTCAGGGACGCGAGGTACTCTATACCTCCCGCCTCTTCGAGGGTCTTCTTCCTCGAAAGTTCCTCACTTACAGTGACCATATCCGTTACGCTGTTCCTTGAGTCAAGATCCCTGCAGGCCTGGAAAATCATCCGGTGCTTTCGGTCGAAGAAATCTTTTGTGTTCAGGGCATCAAGGGCTTCAACAGTCAGTTCCTGATCAAGAAGCATTGCTCCCAGAACGCTCTTTTCAGCATCCAGACTTTGGGGAGGCCTGAATCCCTTTTCCTCCGTCATTCTCAATTCTTCCCGTTTCCGGGAAGACCCAGTTCATCGAGGAGCTTTCTCAGCATCTTCATATCCTCCCATACAGGTCTTTTCAGGGCTTCGGTTCTAAGAAGGGCAGCGGGGTGATAGGTCGGAATGACCGGAATATCGCCGTACCTGTGAATTGAACTCCTGAGTTTACCTATGCCGTCACTGCTTCCCGTCATTGTTCTGCTGGAGGGAGCGCCCAGTGTAACTATGACACCCGGTTTCATAATCCTTATCTGTTCTTCAAGTATCCACCAGCATGCGGCGACTTCATTTCTTGAAGGTGTTCTGTTACCCGGCGGCCTGCACTTCACGATGTTCGTGATGTACACCGAATTCCTGTCCAGACCAATGGCAGCCAGTATTTTATCCAGAAGCTTCCCTGCGCGGCCTACGAATGGTTCTCCCTGAATATCCTCGTTGGCTCCGGGAGCCTCACCGATGAAAACTATCCCCGCGGACGGGTTACCTCCGCCGAAGACTATCGTATTCCTTTCTTCGCAGAGTCTGCAGGCCCGGCAATCGCCGACCCTTGAAATGAGTGCAGCCAGTTCTTCAAGTATGCCTCCGCCTTCTCCTCCGGTCGTTGAAGTGGCCTTATCACCTTTCAACTCGGAAATCCATTCGGGAAGTACAAAAATATCATCCAGGCCGAAACTTGCCACCGAATTCCAGAATGGATCATCCCTGCCATGCGGAGCGGAGGAATCCCTTTTTTCTGTCATTAACTTTCGTTGCCCTTCATTAAATATCTGCCCATGGCAGCAACCAGAAGCTCAGCAATATACCTTTTCGAGGACCGCTTGACTTCTACGTAACTGCCGTCAGTGAAAAAGAGTTTTCCCTGGTTGGAGGATGCTTCCATTCCTGCTCCCTGAACATCACCGGGATTATAGAAAATGGCAGCTGTTCCCTTGCGCTTCATTTTCTCAATTGCCCTTTTTTCTCCGTCAGGCCCGAATTCAAGGGAAAAAGCCATCACCGGGCACATGCAATCAATCGTTCTGTCAAGTTCCTCCAGAATATCGGGAGTTGCCTCAAGCTCAAGCCTGATGATTCCCGACCTTTCAGTTTTACCTTCATGGAAGGTGGAAGGTCTGAAATCCGAAACTGCAGCCGCCATCACCAGCAGGTCAGTCTTTTCAACTTCTCTGACAAGGATTTCATGCATTTCCTCCGCTGTTTCCACTGGAATCGTGTCCACTCCGGACGGTCTGGAGATGCAGGCCGAACCTGTAACGAACAGAACGTCGGCACCGGCATCACGGAAAGCCATCGCCATACTGAATCCCATCAGACCGCTGGACCTGTTGGAAATGAATCGAACACTGTCCAACGCCTCCCTTGTAGGACCTGATGTAACTATCACCCTTTTCCCATTCCAGTGTTCACGGCCACTGAAGCGGTCGGGGGTAAAAGTTCTTACTTCCGGAGGGAAGCTGGTATTGACTATTCTCAATCTCTCTCCTCGAAATATCGATTCGACCTGCATCATGGAATCCTCAAGGTACCTGTTGCATACATAGTAGTCAAAGGAGCCGATCCAGCTGATCTCCCATGCTGCCACTTCCATCCTCCTTCGAACCACATCCGGATCATCGGTATTTCTGGACAGAAGCCTTCTGGAAAGTACATCGGGAGAAGGAGTCAGAATGAAGATGAGTATGGAAGCTGGAAGAGCTTCCTTAATCTGAAGCGCCCCCTGAACATCTATATCAAGGATAACATTCCCACCGCTGGAAAGCTCTTTTCTGACCCAGTCTCTGGAGGTTCCATAGAGATGCCCGTGAACCTCCGCATACTCAAGGAAATACCCGTTTTCTATCCTCTCCAGAAACTCTTCCCTGCCTGCGAAGAAGTAATCCTCCCCTTCGATCTCCGAGCCACGCAACGGCCTTGTTGTCGTTGAAACGGAGAATGCTGCAGAACTGAATGTCTCGACAAGGTGATGAGCAAGGGTAGTTTTGCCGGCCCCCGAAGGTCCTGCAAGTACTATCAGCTGGCCTGGAGAATTATTCAATATTCGAAGCCTGCTCCTTCAGTGATGAAAGGATATTCTTCATCTCTATAACCTTGAGTGACTGTTCCGAATCGTCAACTTTCGCTCCCGTCGTGTTCAGCTCACGGTGCATTTCCTGGATAAGAAACTCCAGCTTCCGCCCGATGGGGCTATTATCTGAATCTACTATTTCAATGGCATAGTCAAGGTGGCACGTCAGTCTCTGGATCTCCTCAGTTACATCGGATCTGTCTGCCAGGAGTGCCAGTTCCTGCATCATGCGGGCCTCATCCAGCTTGATATCATCTATAAGATCGGATATTCTTTCCTTGAGCTGCATGTACCTTTCCTGTACTGTTTCCTTCTGCTGCGCCAGAACGGGAGCAGTCAGTTCCCTGATGTTTAAAAAACCTTCACGGAAAAGGGGCGCAAGTGCCGCTCCCTCCCTGCGCCGGTTCTCTCTGAGTTCAGCCAGTGCCTCAGCCATGGATGACCTGAACGCATCCGTCAGTTCCCCGCGATCAAGCATTGCAGAATCGGCTCCTTCCACAACTCCAGGGAGATTGAGAAGCTCACCCGCGGACATACTGCATATGCAGTCATGGTCCCGCGAAAGAAGCTCCGCAGCAGCAATAAACTCTTGGACTGCTTCCATATTGATAGACACGCAGGAACCGCCGAAACCGTCCAGATCAACAATCGCATCCAGCTTTATGCGTCCCCTTTCGAACATGCCGCCGATGAGTTTCCTGACCTCAGGTTCCATGCTGGAAATAACCTCGGGCAGTCTCAGAGAAACACTGAGGCTTTTATGATTAACCGATTTCACCTCAACCGTTACTGTGAAACCATTACCGGCGGTTTCAGCCCGACCGAAGCCTGTCATTGATTCCATCAGATATCCTCCCGTATATAGTAATTCATACAACATCATACAGCAGGAAGTATATTAAACATAATTCAAAGGTATCACCAGTCATCTGTCGAGAAGGCAGTCTTAAGATGTATGTACTCGAAGAATGAGTAAGCTGATTCCCCTTGTTGTAGTCATTGCCAGAGCAGCCAGAGTTACGAGAGTATTAACTGTGGGATGATACTGTCTGAGAATCTGCCAGGTTGATGATCCCGGTATGTCGCAGTGCTACCGGAAGAGGGCCTTGATTGCGCCAAAGGTGGTTCCTGCCAGATCAGCACTGAAGTCGGTAACATTGAAGTTGTCGATGTAGAACATTGGTGCTGCGCCTTCGTAACTGCCTCCGAGTCCCGCCATGCCGATATCGAGGTTGTGGGTGTTATCCTGGATGTTCGAGTTCACGGTGCCATCGATTGAGACTTTGAGATTGACCGGTCCGTTTCCCGTGACCTCGAAGGACACATTGTACCAGGTGTCCGTGTAAAGAGGATATAAGTAGTCGTTGGAGAGAATGGTGAAATCCCCGTTTGCGTTCACATATGCGATGACTGTGGCACCTATGGGGGGGTAAACCGTGTAGATGCCCCCTATGTAACACTCACCGGTCAAGCCATTTATCCGCGACAGGAGACCGATGACCGCCTCCGTTCCAGTGAATTTAACGTCGGCGCTGATCTCCCCATCAGACCAGACCAGAGAGCCTAAGCATACATATGCCATGTAGTTGTAGCTGTTCCAGACCGTTTCGACGATACCGTTGCCGCCGTCATCGGCTGCGACAAGGTTACCGCCGGGATCGAGTCTGAGCCAGTACAGGGCATCACCCAGGTCGTCGCCCGGAGTGTAGGACTCGAAATCGTCGATGAAGTCTGCTGCAATGAAGAAGCTCGGAAGTATGCATAGAAAGATGATTGTCTTCATGGCGGATATCCTTTCACTGGATTGCTATTGAGTTGTGTTCGCACAATATCCACATTCCTGATGGGAGTCAAGTTGGATGTCATTGTGGGTATCATAGATTGCCCGGCCTGAGGGCACTGTTGTGAGTAGGTTTTTTATCTGAGGGTTATATCTTTATTCAGCTTGACAATTGGGCTAATTGATAACATGCAATAAAGTTGGAGGAATTCTGCTTGGTGCCTGGAAGGTGCATATACATTTTTAAGTTCTTCGAATACAGGAGGATTTCATTAGAAACATACCGGGAATCTGGTGTTGAACTAAGAACTGGAATACTGATAGGCCTTATAACATGGCTGTTAAGCATGGAGCTTTACGAATAAGGTGGAAGACTGAACATGAAATTGAATCGGAAGCCCGAAAAGGGGAAGATGTAGGAGGAGGAGACAGTGCAGAGAGCTGAATGGATTAAAGGTCGCTATTGGTATTTTGTAGATAATATCAAGGTTGAAGAAGGCAAGTCGCCCGAGATCTTATTATGGGTTGCATTGCCAATGTCTCACAAGGGGCAGTCTGTAAAAATTGAAAAGATATATCCCGAGCCCATGGAGCTCATCCACGACTCTGTAAATGGAAACGAAATTGTTTCCTGGCGGGAAACCGAACTGGAGAACAAAGAACGGATATTTTTCTACTGTGACTTCCAGGTTCTTCCCGAAAAAGTGGAGACTGAGATTGACCCCCGGAAAATTGTCGCCTATCAAAAGGAAAGTGAGGAATACAAGAGATACATAAAATCAGAACCGTGGCTCGAAATCACACCAGAAATAAGAGAAAAGGCAACAGAACTCGTGGATAAAGAGACGAATCCTTATTTTCAAGCAAAGAAAATATTCGATTGGGTTGTGGAAAACATGAACTACGAATATCCCGATGTGAAAGAAAGAGGTGCAAAAAATTCATTTAACAAACTAGAGGGTGATTGCGGAGAATTCAGTGTTGTATTTGCTGCTTTGTGTAGAGCGGTTGGTATTCCCGCAAGAACTGTCACTTGCATCTGGTTCACGGGTAGTGGTCATCAGTGGGCGGAGATTCTACTCCCGCCTTACGGTTGGATACCGGTTGACTCATCAGTTGCCGAAATGATGATCCCCGGCTCAAAAACCTTAGACAGCGAAGAAGCCGTGATAAAGTTTATGGAATCGCACGGAATACCCAAAAAAGATCCCGATTACTTATTCGGTAATTTATATCCCAATCGCGTTATAGTTTGCATAGGGAATAATATT